>CAUJFT010000303.1 GCA_963169475.1 Bacteroidota bacterium
CTTTTGCCTTCCATTGCCGGACAAGCTCTCTAAAACTATCTTCGTTTTTATTAAACTGAATATCGGTCTCTTCGTATTTTCTTTTCACGCTATTATTTATATTTAAGTAAGTAGTTCTTAGTTTTTAATGATGAGTTCTTAGTCCTCACAAATAGCTATTTATCAGCTTTTTAATTAAAAATAATATTATAAACTAATTTCAAACGAGTACATAACAATCAATACCTTATATTAATTATCTATTTATAATTAATTACCTACCTATTACTTAGCCTTGCATACCCTCTTTATGCACTTAACCTATAGAGGAAGTTTGTGGGTATTTTCTACTAATATTTTCAAGCATAATCTGTGTCATTTTATCCAGATTATATTCAGGAGTCCAACCCCAATCATTTTTGGCATCAGTATCGTCCACACTCATTGGCCAGCTATCGGCTATTTTTTGTCTGAAATCAGGTTCATACGTACACTCAAACCCGGGTAGATAGGTGCGAATGCTTTCTGTGATACCCTCAGGAGAAAAACTCATACCTGCAATATTGTAAGAAGACCTATTCTTTATTTTTTCGGCGGGGGTATCCATTAGAAGAATCGTCGCACGAATAGCATCTTCCATATACATCATCGGAAGCATAGTATCTTCTCTTAAAAAGCATTTGTAGGGTTTATTTTGTACGGCATAATGATAAATATCTACTGCATAATCAGTAGTACCTCCTCCGGGTGCAGCCTTGTATCCGATTAATCCCGGATAGCGGATACTTCTTACGTCCACTCCATATTTTTCTGCATAATACTCACACCATCTTTCTCCAGCTAATTTGCTGATACCATAAACCGTATTAGGGTCCATTACACAATATTGAGGAGTATCTATACGCGGAGAGTTAGGACCGAAAACGGCAATAGAACTTGGCCAGAAAATCTGTGTCAGATGAGAAATCTCTTTTGCCGCTTCAAGGGTATTAAATAATCCTTGCATGTTCAATTCCCAAGCGAACATCGGGTTTTGCTCGCCTTTTGCAGAAAGAACAGCAGCAAGGTTATAAATCACCCCTATATTATACTTCTGAACAACCTCAAATAGTCGTTCCTTTTCCATCACATTGAGTGTAATATATGTAGCATCAATTTCTACTTCATTTTCAGGTCTAATGTCCGAAGCGATTACATTTTCTTTTCCCTTCTGGTTACATAACTCTTCTACTAATTCGCTTCCAATCTGACCCAATGCTCCAATAACGAGTATCTTTGGTGTATTCATTTGATAATAATTTATATGACAGTAAAAATATGGTTTTTATATATTATTTATGGAGGTATATCAGTAAGTTTTACTTTTCCATAATTCTATGGACATTTGTATTCCATAAACAGAAAAATGGCTTTTTTTGTTTCCTCAATATTCCTTACAATCTTTATTAATGCCCCCAACATAGTGTTCAATTACATTCAGTGTGGTTTTTACCTCTGCTCCGTCAAAGCCGGATACATCATTTAGGCTAACCGTTTCCTGATATTGTTTAAGAAAAGAAACAGCAAGCGGGAGAAATGACCAATGCCACTTTTCTTCATTATACCCATGAGGTCTTTCGTTGTTTTTGGGGGTATAAGGCTGACAAAAGCCATATTTGTGCGCATGAAGGGTAAGCCATTCATAGACTTTTTTACCTTCTCCATTTTCAAAGTGGGTATTGGTAAGTTCATTCAAGTCCATATCAGTCCCCCAATGATGACGAGAAATACATGGCATAGCACTATATTCAAGAATCGCTTCCGCCCTTTTTTCTGGTATTTGAATGTGGCTATATTTTCCATTCCATTTTCTATTCCAGATTTCTTTCTGACGGTCAAAATCCCGCGTTGCAGAAACAATGGTTAGTTTGATTCCGTCTTCTGAGGCTGCTTCATACATTTTTTTGAACGCCTCATACGCCTCTTTCCTTAGATAGGCTTCTCCGTATTTGTTAGTATGTATTTTTTCGATTTTTATAAAATCAGGGTGAGTTTCGTAGTTAAATTTACCAATAAGATACGCTTTGGATACTTTAACCGCAGCGGGAGTAAGGTTTATACTAGTATCTTTTGGGGAAGGCGTGTCAGGCACTTTATGAATTTCTGGTTCAGCATATCTATTTTCTCCGTTTTGTTCTGTTGCGGTATGGACGGGCAAGGTCTTCTGTTCTCTATCGCTCTCGTTTTTTTCGGCGCAGGACCCAAGCCATAGAAAAGATATGAGTAATATTAATAGATTAATGTGTTTCATGGGCTAAGAAAACAACTTGGCGTTACTTTTGATTATAGATTGAATGATATTTTTTTACAAAATTATGATAAAAAGCACCTCAATGTTAAGGGTTGCCATTTTTCAAAATCCGAACAAAAGTATGTTTCTTTTGTTTTTTATCCAATTTAAATCGGCTGATTATGAGAAAAAAAATATTTTTATTTCCAGGATTTGTGCAAGATGCTACCGCTTTCGCGCCCCTACAAGCAATCCTTGAAAATAGGTTTGAGGTGATTTGCGTCAATTATCTTACTATCCTTCCCGAAATAGACACGGAAAATGCAAATATTATTTTCTTTGCAAAAAGGTTAGTAGAAATTTACAAAATCCAAAATACGGATATACTTATAGGGCATTCTTTTGGAGGCTGGGTAGCTGCTAATATTCAACAACTCACAAGCAGTCCATGTGTTTTGATAGCTTCTTTTACGAATCCGCGCAAGCCCGTTCACGCAAAAATTGGATTTAACCCATTGGGATTCGGTCTAATTCGGGCGGGTTCATTCAAGTGGGGATTTTTGCATAAAATTGTCCTTTATAGGTATCGAAATAAACCGCAACTCCCCTCTATACAGAATGGAATACATATTATGAAAACATGGAAAAACGAAGACCTTCTGAAAATTACCCGCTTAATCGCCTTTCAGCCTCAAATAACCTCTCCGACAGCACCCTTGTTAAGAATACATTCAAACAGAGATGAAGTAGTTTCCCCCCCTGATGAGCCTCATATTTGTATCCCTAATGCTTCGCATGGCATTCATTATACCCATGCGGCTTGGTTATCGCGGATAATTGAGTCATCGATAAATTCAGAATTTTCCATGACTTTTTCTTGACATTAAGTACAAGTGAGTAAAAACTAAGAAAGCATCTATAATTTAAACAACTGATTATCACTTATTTACTTTTATTATTTACTATTCATTGTTTATACTAAGAACCGAAAAGAATGCAAAAGTTGTCTTTGGTGGGTTACGAGAAAACCCAATGCGTTTAATCTAATATTTTGTATTTTGAGACAATTAATTCTCATAATTAACAGAAAAATTCTACCTTTGCGGTTGAGGGGTTTAGGATTAGGGGATTGTTCTTTCAAATAGTACCTTTTAACATAAGTAGTTCTTAGTTTTTAATGATAAGTTCTTAGTATATACAAATAATTGTTTATCAGTTTTTTTAATTAAAAATAATATTATAAACTAATTTCAAACCAGTATTTAAAGTATGATTTTATATATTTAATTTTTCTTTCAAGAATTGGTGTAATGATTATCAGCGACTTTAAAACCACCTGTAAAATATGATGAAAGATAAAATAATAAACATATTAGAAAGAAAGGTACTTATTTACGCAATAGTCATTTGCGCCATAGTGCCAACTTCTTGTACAAGCCCTAAAAGCTTTCAACAGGCCTTACGCATAGATAAAAGCTATTGTAATAAACAACAAATACCCGCTTATGTCCAAGCCGATTTACCCAAACCGCTTCATCTGCTTACGCTTGATACGGTTCTGACAAACCGGTTCTCTCATCAATCGCTCAATATGGCTAATGCCATTGGTATATTGGATATTTTAACTACCTACACCCGGCTAATCATAGACAATAATGCCCAAGCTACCGCAGAGAAGCGGTTAAATTTAATGGAACTTTCGCAGCAAGTTCATCAAAAAATAAACCTCGCCTCCCTTGAAGTGTCGGCAATCGCAAGTGAGCTTGATTGTGAAGAAGAGCGAGCAAATCAGTTCGCCTTCTATCTGAAGGAACACGAAGGGAAAACAGAAAATCAATTAGTGATAGGCTCCATTATTCTTGGTGCAGCGGGGGCTATCTCGGCAGAAGTCATCTCAAACAATAGCTCAAACCCTAATTTAGTCAGTGGTTTTACGATTAGTATAAGCCTTGTGGAGGCTTCCTTAGGCGCGCTCATGTTGGTTAATAAAAGGAAAATAGAATTTTATCATTCAGACAATGCTTTATCAGATATATGGACAAACTCGGTAGTTTCAAGCTATTTTCCACCCTCTATTTGGTACTATTTGACGTATGAAAATCCTAACAAGCCAGAAAAATCGTTGGCGAAATTATTGGTTAATAAATGGCAGCTCTTTGGTCAAATTTCGGAGGAGAAAGTAGGTTCAAAAGATAAAGCCCGCGCGCTATATTTTGGAAAGGGAGGGGTATATAAAGCCGATGACCTGATAAATAGGGCGGATATGCTTGACCAAACAGAATCCTATGTTACATTAATGAAACAAGGGCTAAAAACATTAACTTACGAGATTGATAAACAACAGTTTAAATAAAATAAGTACTATAGATTTGGTATCGGGTATATAAGTAAGGATGAGTGAGCGAAAAACTAAGAAAATAGTATCATTTAAAGCATTTAATATTATTATTCGTTTTTTCACTATTTAGTGCTTCCCTTAAAAATACACAGAATTATCTATAAATATAAAACGAAATATGACCCCATTTTGGAAACAGATAATCATTCAAACAGTCTTACAATACAAAGACAAAAAAGAGAATGGCAAAAATCAGTATTCTCGATATGAACTTGCCAAAGGATATAAGGAATTTGCGCTTTCTGCTAGAAGATATCTCAAAGATTTTGTTTTAATTACCATTGGCGTTTTATCAGCAGCTTTTGGATTCAAGGGCTTCTTGCTAACCAATCATTTTATTGACGGAGGCGCGACCGGTATCTCTCACTTGATTACGGCATTAACCAAGATACCCCTACAATACCGGATTATTGGGGTAAATATCCCTTTTGTTATACTTGGCTATCTCATCATGGGTAGTAGGTTTGCCATAAAAACGGCTTTGGCAATTACCGGACTGTCTATTTGTCTGGCGGCAGTCTCTTTCCCAAATGTTACAGACGATAAACTATTAGTAGCCGTATTTGGAGGTTTTTTCTTGGGTACGGGAATTGGTTTTGCCATTCGTGGCGGGGCAGTAATTGATGGGACGGAAGTGCTTGCTATCTTTCTAAGCCGAAAATTAGGGACAACCATTGGGGATATAATACTTGTAATTAACGTTGCTATTTTTTCTACGGCGGCTTATTTCTTAGGGGTAGAAGTTGCGTTATACTCCATGATTACTTACTTGGTAGCTTCAAAAGCACTTGACTTCATCGTAGAGGGTATAGAGGAATACATCGGCGTAACGATTGTTGCTTCCCGTAGCGAAGAAATGAGAGAAATGATTATCAATAAAATGGGACGCGGAGTAACTATTTATAGTGGTAAACGCGGGTATGGGAAGCGGGGTGAAACCCAAGAGGTAGATATTGTGTACACCGTTCTTACCCGGCTTGAACTCAATAGGCTAAATGCCGAAATCGAAAGAATTGAGCCTAATGCCTTTGTGGTAATCAATAGCGTGAAAGATACCAAAGGAGGAATGATAAAAAAACGCCCTTTAAAGCATTGAAGAGTTTTTAGTTTTGGGTTTTGAGTGGATATGAATCAATGAAAGTTACATATTTAAAACAGAAATAACACGGACTAGTCCTTATTTACTTCTTAATCCCACAAATTGGGTTAATTCCGGCATAAAATGAAAAAAGTATTTATTGCCCCAATGGATTGGGGGCTTGGACATGCTTCGCGGTGTATTCCGCTTATCCGAAGGCTACACAAAAAAGGCGTGGAAGTCATAATCGGAGGAGACGGACGTTCTGGAGAGTACTTAAAAAAAGAATTTCCAGATGCTAAGTATTATCCTTTACCGGCTTACAATATTCGCTATACCCACACAAGCTTTCAGATTCCGTTTTTAATGCTTCAAGTTCCTAGGCTTTTACAGGTTTTTCGTAAAGAACAAAAAGTGCTTGATGAGATTATTACTCACGAAAATATAGACGGGGTTATTTCAGACAACCGATATGGGATATATTCTTCGCGTGTGCCTTCGGTATTTATGACACATCAAATTGCTCCTTTAGCTCCTTTTCGCTATATTGGCTACCGGGTTCATCTTCGTTTTATGAAAAAATTTAGTGCCGTATGGATTCCGGACTTTGAACTTCCACCAAGGTTATCTGGAGGCTTATCCGAAGATTACCCGCTTCCAGAACACACACGGTTTATAGGCACGCTTTCACGTTTTGAGGGCTTTATTCCTTCCCATCAGCCCTTAGAGATGCCTTATGATATTGTTGCCGTTTTATCGGGAGTAGAGCCTCAACGAACCCTACTTGAAGCCTTACTTATTAGCACATTTCGGCAATTTCCTGAATGGAGATGTGTCATTATCCAGGGTAAACCGGAATCCTCAAGTGTACAACAATTAGGGAATGTCGAGATATTTCCATTTATTGAAGATGACAATAAGATGTATACAGTACTTACGCAAAGTAAGGTCATACTATCGCGGGGGGGATATAGTAGTCTTATGGATTTTGCTGCTTTGGGTATAAAAAAAATTATCTTAGTCCCGACACCGGGTCAAACAGAGCAAGAATACTTGGCTTCGTGTCTTGAGAAGCAAGAAGTGGTAATCGTAATGAATCAGAATGCTATAAATCTAAAAGGAGCATTGAAACGTTTGGATACTATAAGCGGCTTTGGGGGTGTATTGCCGCCCGCTAATGATACTTTTTTGGAGGAATGGCTTTCGGGTTTATAAGAGGCTAAAAGGTGGTGGTAAAAGAAGGAGTACTCCGACTTAGAATATAACTCTTCTTCTTCGCATACATATTTAAGTGAACTATATTATTCTGGGAATCAAATATTTCTGTCAAAACAGAATTTGTAAGTTGAAAATATCGAACCTCTTTAATGTTTCTTGCTTCTATAAATATCCATACGGCATCGTCTTCTTTTTCTTTGCCTACCCATTGCCATGATATAGGGATTTGGTTAATTGTAATCTTAAAATGACTTTTCAGGTATTGCTGAATCCATGTATCTGCCTCTTTGATTTCGGAAGGGGTGCAAAGATGGAGGGGTTTACCGTTCTGTTTTTCTAATGCTTTTTCTAAATCATCGATAAAAACTTTCATGGAGATTTCAAGTGACTCCGTTTCTGGTCGGTGGTCCACTTGGGTAATGCTCATATAAAAAGGATGAAGCCGGAGCGCGATAATTGCGAGTAAGTATAACCAATTCATTGTACTTTTTTATATCCAATAAGACGCAGAAGCACCAATTTAGTTACAAAACAAAATGGCTACATATTTTTCTACCCGATATTTTTTTCAGCTAATTGGAGGAGTTGCGCTTTGAGTGCCTGCGGACTGTGTAGCAGAAAATCCGGTTCGGATAGCGCGAGCAAATCGGGGTGGTTAAAGCCCCAACTTACCGCGACGGAAGTTACCCCTGCTTTTTTTGCCGCCTCTATATCGCGAATTTCATCTCCTACCATACAAATCGCCGAAGCAGGTAAATCCCTTTTGCGCATCACCTTCTGGATAACGGCAGACTTCCCAAACAAAAGCCCCGGACTATGAATTTCGGAAAAAACATTTATTTGGTATTTCTCTAAAATATACCGGACATTTGCAGCCGAGTTGCTTGTTAGCATTTGTAGTTCCACCCCGTATTGATGCAGGGCTTCAAGCGTTTCTTTCATTCCTTCAAACAAAGGAACCGCTTCTCTCTTTTGTTGAAAAGATTTTCGCGCGTTAATCATGATTTCGGGAAGCTGACTCCACCGGATTCCCGTAGCCGCTAATAATTCCGGGATTCGCTTTGATTTCCATGCAATAAGTTGAGCTTTGTCTATGTGAAGGAGTCCATAATCACCGCCTATTTCTGCGATTACTTCTTCGGCTATCAAGAGAGAATCCGCAATAGTTCCATCAAAATCAAAAAATACAAGCATAGACTTTTATTTTTTTTGTGCTTCAAACTCTGCTTTTCTAAATTTTAAAATTGCTTCTACCAAGTCAAGTGGAAGCTGCTTATTAAGCGGTAATTGAATGGCTGATTTTGATATCTTCATTCCTTTTAAATCCTCTTCCAAGGCGTTTAGCATCGCCTCACTCCAAGGGCTTAAAATACTGATGTGTTTGGGGAAAGCACAATAATAAATCAAGTAATACCTATCTCCTAACTTGAAAGCCGGTGCTTGATAGCTGATTACCTCTTCGGCATTGGGTGCCACTTTTTGGACTAACTCCCGAATAGTCTGCATCCTTTCTACTACCTCACCCGCAAAAGCGTTATGGTATTCATCTATGGTTTTATAGTTCGTTTTAGCCATTGTATTTAAGTATTTTTTTAGTAATTAATTTTTAGACTAATCATTTACAGTTTTTAAAAATAAGTATATACTCCCTGCGAATGCAGCATTTAGCAACTGCCCTCATGCAATCCAACAAAGGTATTAAAATTATGGAGTATTTCAAACCCACTTTTTAAAAAGAATATTTTACAAATTACACTCTGCACACAGTATTAGACTATAATTGCTTTCATAATCCTATCATTATATGGCGATAAAGTAGCAATTAGACCATTCATTAAGACCAGATTCTACCCTGCATATATCACAAAAAGTATTGGGCAGCGTAAAAAGATAAGCATTATAAGGTAAAAATGATTGATTGATAATGAAAATGCTAAGTAGTTCTTAGTTCTTAATGATGAGTCCTTAGTATTCACAAATAATTGTTTATCACTTTTTTAACTAAAAATAATATCATAAACTAATTTCAAATGAGTACTTAAAAGCTAATAACTTATAAATAATCACTCATAATTACTTATATATCCCTTAATCATTGGTTAGGTCTAACTAATAGTTTACAATCGTATTAATTCTACTAATCTTGAAAACCATGGTATATCTTTTGTATGAATATTAAAAAAAATATACGATATTTGCAATAATTTAATGTGGCTTAATGTTTAATTTATTAGAATATAGGCTTATGAAAGCTTTCAACTTCTTCCCTGTTTTTGTTTTACTTTGTCTTATTTGCGGGCAGGTTTACGCACAAAATGATTTTGATGTAGAAAATCCCTCCACAGAGGATATATTTTTGTACGCTCAGGCTCAAAAAGGAGAAGCCTTCGCGCTGATTCCCAATGGGGAGACTCTGATGAGTTTGGAGAAGATAAAAAAGGGAAATACTACATGGCATAAAGTAAAATGGGGGGAATATATAGGCTATGTAGAGGGAAAATATTTAGTGGAGTCTGCTGGTGTTCGTAAGGCTGTCGTAACTTATCAAGGCGTAAATATCACCCGATTTGTCTTGATACATGCCACAGGTCCTACAGAAGGTTATTGTTATTTAATCTCGCTTGACCCTAAGAGCAAGCAGGTCAAGATAAAAAACCGATTCAGGTGCAAATTTGGAATATCCGGTATTCAGAAACAAAAAGAGGGAGATAAAAAAACACCCTTGGGGCATTATTGCGTAACGTCTGAATCCGCTATTACCAATGACCCTACGATAACTGATGATGACGAAATATACAATAAATTTGGAGGCTATAATATCCACCTAAATTATCCGAATCCGCATGATTCAAAAGACAAAAAGACAGGCGGCGGAATTTGTATTCATGGAGGATACAGCCGCCCTACAGAGGGCTGCGTAAGAATCATTGACGAGGGGCAAGAAGTCTCTACAAAAAATATTGTTACGGTAGGAAATTTTGTTACAAAAGGAACTAATATCATCGTTACAAACACTATCCCTACCGCTTTTAAACAAAAAGCGAGCACCTTCTTGCAACCGGAGAGCTATTCTTTTATCCAAGAGGTGTGTAGTAAAATACGCACACACGACGAATGGAAAACGGAAGTAGATAAATTTCTGAATCCTATTCCTAATTATGGTCCTACAGGTCCCATAGAAAATCCTTTTGCGAGTAACTCCTCCGTATCTGCCCCTCTCTCCTCCCCTGCCCCAACCCCTCCTAAACCCGTTACCGAAACGGACGGCTTGACCTCTGGATATGTAAAAAGCTCCACCGGATACGCAAACCTAAGACAAAAACCCAATCAGGACGCAAAAATCCTTGAAAGAATCCCTACTAATCAAAAAATCTCTTTTAAGAATAATGGTACATCATGGTGGGAAGTGGTCTCCGAACAAGGAAATAAAGGTTATATGCACAAGAGTTTAATCGTGAAGTAGCACGCTATGTTACAAAAACCACCGTTGTCAATATTAGAAAGAAAATTGACAACGGTGAAATAAAGTTGAAATTATCACTGCCAGTTGTAGATTCCACCCCTTTCATTAAATTTCTCAAAGCTATAGTGTACCGCTTTTAGGGCATCTTCCACCCCACACTCTAAGATGCTTTTACTATAAATATAAGTTGCGGTAGTATTATCAAAAAAACGGCCCGCAGGGTCAATCATTGCATACGAGCCTCTAATTTGTTCTATAGACTCCGGTACTATTGTAGTTACCGCTTTTAAGGACTCATGCAAAGTTAAAAAGTATTGGAACTCTTCGTTCGTTATGACAAACCTATCAATATTTTCATCATTTTGTCCTATAATGGGCAATGTTTCGAGTATTTTCCAGCGAATAGGCTTCCCATAGCGGATAATCTCACTCATATCTTCCTCGTAATTCATACGGTTTACAACCGTGTTTATCTTCATCTTGTATCCATAAAAACGTATGTTATCTATAATGTTTTTATACGCGTCTAGGGTAATTGGCTTCTTCCCCGCTATTGCCCGCCCTATTTTCCGGTTAGCTTCTTCTTCAAGGCTATCAATACTAATGGCAATCCAATCCAGATAATTTTTGTTTTCTCTTAGAAAACGTTCCGTCAGCCTTGTACCATTCGTAACAATCGTAGTTATCATTCCAGCCTCTTTGGCTAATCGGATTAAATCCTCTAACCAAGGGCACAACGTAGGCTCTCCTCCTGCAAAGGTAATTTTCTCAAATCCATAATTAGAAAGTATCTTTACGACCTTTATCGCCTCCTCTTTGGGCAAATGCCCTTTCGGTAAGATTGTGTTTTTTACGTCTTGAAAAGTAGCAAAGCAAAATCCACACCTCATGTTGCATGGCTCCCATAAATGATAATTTACAGAAGGAATGGTTTGTTTTTGTTTGTTCATTCTTGAATGTTTTTAAGCGTTAATGTTATTTCATAAAAATTTAGACAAAGTCATATAAGTAGTTCTTAGTTTTTAATGATAAGTTCTTAGTCTTTACAAATAATTGTTTATCAGTTTTTTAACTAAAAGTTATATCATAAACTAATTTCAAACCAGTACTTATTTCCAATTAAATATTAATTAGAATAAAAGGAGTATTCCCGAAACAAAAAAAGTGATTACACAAGGGGGTAATTGCCCTTCTTTTACAATGAGGGTAATTACCCTATAAGAAGCCTAAATATATCGCATAGTTATTCAACCCAAAAAGCAACTATACTAAATGGCTTTCTCACCACATTATCTTAAAATTAGCCTCTTTTTCTTTCTTGAAAAGATAATCCGGGTGGTCAGAGTAATACACTGTTTTTAGGATATTCTGATAAGTAATAATAACCAGACATTGAGTAGTATCGGAGGAAATCCCTTTTTTTAGTATAAAACCCGGAGTGATGATAACTACCGTTTTCTCATTTACCTTGTCGCAAATATAAGGGAGAATCTTACGAAGGGTGCTATCATCAATCTTATGCTCCCACTGCCTTTGTAGGAAGTGGTCGGTTTTGAAAAACTGTAGAATTTGTTTTCTGTATCTGTTTAATCGCATAGGTATAAATATTAGAGATAATAGATAATTTTTATA
Organism: Bacteroidota bacterium; assembly: GCA_963169475.1. GTDB lineage: Bacteria > Bacteroidota > Bacteroidia > J057 > J057 > JAAFHL01. The sequence continues at coordinate 12,038 of CAUJFT010000303.1, forward strand.
TCAAGGTTTGCAAGGTTAGTAGGATTAGTTATCAAGGATTGTCTCATTACTTTTTTTGCAAATCTATTTATGGTGAGTATAAATGAATGATTTTATTTTGAGTTATTTTTATTTTTTTCATCCATGTAGTTTATCGTTTTTACGGTAGCGAGTGCGGCGAGCGCAGCAGAGAAAAAGCCGATTGCCACTTTAACTAGTGTCTCGTCTTCTTGGGGTTTTTCTTTTTCAGTTTTGTACTGCCAATGGCAAATCATCAGCATATAATCGTGGGCGAGCTTAGATTCTGCACGATAAACCGTTTCGTTATGCGCGCCTCTGTTTCCTATTTTACGAATAAAATGGAACTTTTCCTTCCATGTTTCCTCAATTTGGAGGTGGTCTATCCTATCGGCCATATTTCTTGTGTTTGGGAATTGCTCACATTGGTTCTCAATCATTTCCTTTACAATTATTTCACAAACCGACCTGCAACGAATGGCTACGAGTTGGTTTTCTTCTTTTGAAAGGGCATCTTGTACTTGTGCTACTAATTTGTGCAACTCCGGTTTGTTTTTTAGAAAAGAGATGTTTGACATAATCATTAAAATTTTGGCGGTTAAATGACAAATATATTATTAAAAACGTCATATTATATACATTTGTTTTATATTCTATATACTTTTGTTTACATTTTATTAAAATAATTAAACAACAAAACATAAGTACTTAATTATTAGAATATTAAAAATAAAACATATTTATGTAGTATTATTTTTTACACGAAATATAATAAAAATGACACGAGTTTTCACTATAATTGTATATGTTTGTAAATATAATTATTGTTTTACGAATAATTGGTTACCTTTTTAAAAAAAAGTCATCAAAAGGAATATAAATCAAAATATTTATATTATATTTGTAAATTATTTATTTTTATCTCTAATGGAAAGTGATTTTAAGCGTAAAGCATTTGAGTTATTAGGGGATACTATCCGAAAGAAAAGGATTGAGCAAAGCCTGACACAAGAAGAATTGGGGTTAAAGGTAGGATATGGAGAGCTGACCCGCCGGCAGGCCATTTCTCAAATCGAAAGGGGGTCTGTAGCAATACCCAATAAAAAATTAACTCTTTTTATTAATCTCTTAAAGTTAGACAATACTTTTATTTCAGAAATAAACTTTCTAATCTCTAAGGGACGATACGAGGAGGCTGCTTTTTTATTAGAAGAAAGGGAGGCAGAGGAGCGTAAAATAGCCGCTTCTCTTTCCGTACATACCCCAATGACAAACGAGGATACAAAGACTCTATTTATGGTTATGGGCAAAAATGATCCTGAACAAATAGAAGAACCTAACGCAGAGGAGGCAGGAGAAAACGATTTGCCGTCTGTAAAAGATACGATATCCATGTCCTTTGATAGTGCCGAGCAAAAACTGACAAGATTAAAAGCACTATTTGAAAAAGCCTTAATCAACGAAGAGGAGTATTCCTATAAGAAAAAAGAGATTTTAGAT
>CAUJFT010000304.1 GCA_963169475.1 Bacteroidota bacterium
CTTGATACGAGAGTACCTCCGGGTATTTATCTTTTACAAGTTACTTCCGGTAACAGAAGATACCTTAAAAAGGTCATCGTTCAATAAAAATTGAGCGGTTAAGCCTCTAACTCAATAATTTGTGTTATCAAAAAAATTAAATCGTAAAAAAATGAAACAGAGTATTTTTCTTTTGCTGATACTTTTAGCTGGCGGGATACAAGCCACAACGTGGACAGTCGCCACCAATGGAAATGACAATAATTCAGGGAATGTTGCCTCTCCGTTCAAAACGATTCCTTATGCGATAGACATGGCTTCTCCCGGAGACATTATAGAAATGAGAGGAGGAAACTATCCGTCTTCCGAAATAAGAATTTCAAAAAGTAATTTAACCCTCCGTTCCTATCCCGGAGAATGGGCAATCGTAACTGCCCCTGTAAATGATGAAAACATAGCCGCTTGTTTTTGGTATGACGAGCCAGACGTATCTGGCGGTACGCTCGAAAATTTTGAAATTATAGGGGGGTATTATTACGGGGTGATGTTTGAAACCAATTGGGAATGGGGAGTACCCGATAATGAAAGGCATGGGGCGAGCAATATCACGATTCGCGGGTGTAAGGTTCACCACACAGGAAGAGATTGTATTAAAATCAAACCCGGTTGTGCAAATATTCATATCCTCTCTTGTGAAATATATAATTCCGGAGTAGGTCCCGGCGCACAGATAGACTTCAATGCCGAAGGGATAGACAACGTAAATGGTTCTGGTATGGTAGTAAAAAATTGCTATTTTCACAATACTGCAACCTCCGGCGTGTATGCAAAGGGCGGAGCTTCTAACTGTATCATCGAAGAAAATCTCTTGATGAATCTCGGAGAACATGGAATCCTACTAGGTTTCTATACAGATGCAGAATATTTTGATACCAATGCAAATCCTGGTTATTATGAATGTTTGAATAGTGTAGCAAGAAATAATATCATCATCAATACTGGCGGTTCTGGCATCGGTTTCTTTGCCGCAAAAAACTGCAAGGCATATAACAATACCGTAATCACCCCCTCTACGCTCTATCATGCTCCTTTTTATATCTCTAACGGGGATATATGGCTTAGTCAGACCCAGACTGTAACCCCTCCTTGTGTAAACCTTACCGTTCAGAATAATATATTTGTGGATAATGGACCTACTGACGGAGGAGAGGATTTTGTAGTAAGAGTTAGAGAAAACGCCCTCACCGGAACTAACGTAATCAATTACAACCTCTATCAAAGCACATTAGGCGCAGCCATATTTGATGACGGAGTAACTTGGCCTTATATGAATTTTTCTGAATGGAAAAGTACAATGGGCTTAGATGCACAAAGTATGGAAACCAATCCCGGATTAAATACCATGTATCACCTGCAAGCAGGAAGCCCTGCAATCAATGCGGGAACTTCTGTAACCGGGCTTACAAGAGATTTCGATGGCAATACCCGAACCAATGCCTTAGACATTGGAGCAGATGAATATAATGCCGGAGTTTCTCTTTCAGTGCCTCCCGCAGCAGGAGTGATTGGGACAGGGGCGGTTTCTGGTACTACCCCCATCTCCCCCCCAATAGAGAATCGTTTAGGATTTTGCCTTATCAATAATCCTGCTATTAATGGCATATTCTATTATACCTTCCAAAGCCCTTCGTCCGAGACTTGTTCAATACAAATCTTAGACCCTACAGGAAAGAAACTATATGAGAGAATATTATCCATGTCAAACGGAGAAATAGACATTAGCCATTTTTCGGAGGGCGTTTATTTCCTTCAGGTTGAAGATAGTAAGCCCATCAAAGTGTTAAGATGAAAATTCCATAGAGCTGTACCTTCACCGGAAAATATCACTTTTTCCGGTGTTTTTTTATTTAGTCTTTCTGCCAAATTCGGTATGCACCCCAGAGCGTAACCAATAACAAAGGGAATAGATAAATAGGTCCGGGCTTATGCCCACTATCAAAGCCCAGCGAACTTTGCTTGAATACCGCCTGATAAAAAACCTCTCTGTCATTAATTTGAGACGTAGGCGAACTCTCATCGCCGGTTACTTTTATCGTTTTTGAAGGGAAAACCAGGGAGTCATAGGATTGTGAGCGTATATTAAAATAATACCATACAATATTACTTATCGAAAAATCTCCATTTTTAGCGGGATACAATTCATACACAAACTGCTGTGTACCACGAATCCCCTCCGGAGCATAAATAATATTAGTTAGCGTAGCCGGTTCATTATAATAAAAAGAGGGCGGAATCGTAAAAATAGGTTTGGGAATGTGTCCGATATTACCATTACCACTGATAGTAATTTTTAGCGTAATCAAATCGCTGGTATAAGGGAGCGTATCTGAAATGTCCACATTCATACTAAACGATTCCCCTACTAAACCCGAATTTGGCAAAGAGGTAGAAGGAAGTGCCTGAACAGTGAGTAAAAAGTTGGGGGAATGTAATGTATCTGTCTTGTCCGCAGTAAGGTCGTTATTTGCGATTTTATTATTTATTTTAGGGTTTAGTCTTTCTTCAATCTTGTAGGGGATTTTAGCCGTAGGCACTTTTATCCTCCCCACTTTGTGAGGAAACCAAGACGCTTTATATACCTCAATCCATTTACCTTTAACTTTATTTAATACCGTATCAGTTGCAGGGAACTCCTCCTGCGCTTCCTTGACTTCAATACATTCCGGGGGGACAAGATAATGCCCCAAAAGGCTAAGGTCGTCAGGGCTAAAAAAATACGCTTTCTCCGGATTATTACGGACGAATATCCCTCCTATTACCCTAACTTCCTCTCCTTTCAGTACGACAGAAGATCTGATGTTAAAAATAAACGCTGCTCCCGGCAAGCCGCTATTATCAGCTACTTGCGAAAAGCCCTTACCGATAAAGAGTATATATAGGAGGAATATAAATAGTTTCGGAATGCGCAGCATTTTACCAAAAAATAAAGCCACAAAAGTACAAAAAAATTATATAATCCCAAATTTTTGAAAATTATCAAAAAAACTAACCGCTAATACAATCTATATCTTCGGAAACCGGAAAAATTAAAGGGTGATTATTATAGGTCTGCCTTCTTTTATCTCTGAACTTAACGACATAATAGTTTTTTAACCATTGACCAACTCCGATAGGAAAACTCCAATAAATCCGTATTCTATCGTATAAGTATCAAGTCCAATTTGTCTTGTATTAAATTTAGTCTAAAACAATCGTTAAACAATTGATTATCAGCAATAATTTCAATTTATACGATATGAACTAATTATGCGCAGGCACTTAGAAAAAAACAAAGTTATAAAAAAATAAAGATAATTTTTCATATTCTTATTTTTGTCCTTAACTTTGTCCCCGTTAGTAGAAAGGTGAGAGATAATGGAAAATTCAAAGTGGTTTAGCAAGAAAGTGGTAATTTTGGGTTATCCGGCTACAGGGAAAACCTCTCTTATTAATCGGTATGTATATCATAAATTTTCAGAAGAGTACATGTCCACTATTGGACTAAATATCGTAAAAAAGTCAATGCACTTCGAGGATAAGGTGCTTGATTTGATATTATGGGAAGTAGCAGGGCAAGAAAAAATGTGGAAAAGTTATCTAAAAGGCTGCGAAGCAATTGTTTATGTAGTTGCATTATATGATATATTGGAAAAAAAACCTTTCTCGATTCATATACAAAATATAAAAAAGCTCGTAGCAGAACAGATAGAAAAAATAAACACGCTTGCACCCGGCATAAATATTACCTTAGTAGCCAATATGAGCGATAAAATAACGCCAATAGAATTAGAGATTGCCAAACAGATGCTTGTACCGACACCCCAGTTTTTTACAAGTGCAAAAACGGGAGAAAATGTAGAAACGTTTTTTCATCATGTAGGAAGTAAATTATTAGAAAAATATAGTTAAATCGAAATACTTATCTATAATATAAATATTTAAAAATGAGCATTTTAGTAAACAAGAATTCAAAAGTAATTGTTCAAGGATTCACCGGTAGGGAAGGGTCTTTCCATGCTTCTCAAATGATTGAGTACGGCACCCAGGTTGTTGGAGGGGTCACGCCGGGTAAATACGGAGAAATGCACTTAGACAGACCCGTATTTAATACGGTGGAAGATGCCGTGAAAGCCACAAATGCTGATGTTTCCATCATTTTTGTTCCGCCAGCCTTTGCTGCGGACGCTATTATGGAAGCAGCAGATGCAGGCGTAAAGTTGATTGTAGCGATTACGGAAGGGATTCCTGTCAATGATATGATTTATGCAAAAGAGTTTATCAAGGATAGAAACGTCCGTTTGATAGGTCCTAACTGCCCCGGTTTGATCACTCCTGATGAATGTAAGGTGGGAATTATGCCCGGCTTTATTCATCGAAAAGGAAGAGTAGGAATTATTAGTCGCTCTGGTACCCTTACCTATGAGGCAGTAAATCAAATTACTCAACTCGGACTAGGGCAATCCTCTGCCGTAGGAATTGGCGGAGACCCTGTAAACGGGTCCTCTCACTTGGATATTATGAGGCTCTTTAACGAAGACCCCGAAACAGACGGCGTAATTATGATTGGAGAAATCGGAGGAAGTAACGAAGAAATCTGTGCAGAATGGGTAAGAGACAATATGAGTAAGCCCGTCGTTGGGTTTATTGCCGGACAAACGGCTCCTCCGGGAAGAAGAATGGGGCATGCCGGAGCGATTATTTCCGGCGGTAAAGGTACGGCAGCCGAAAAAATGAGAGTGATGGAAGCCTGCGGAATTGAAGTAGTGAAGTCTCCCGCCGATATTGGACAAGCAATGGTAAGCCTCCTTAAAGCAAAAGGACTTGTTACTATTTAAAAATATGAAAAGAGGTCGGGCAACTGACCTCTTTTTTTGAACTCTAATAGAAACGGTATTTTCAGATTTTGATTTTCTAACAAATATAAACCTATACTCAATGAAGTACATAAACCGGCAGCCCGCATGTTTACTCACCGAAGGAGGGCTTTTACTCCAAGGCTATGCCATCGGAAAAAAAGGAACTACTACCGGTGAACTCTGTTTTAATACCGGTATGACCGGTTATCAGGAGGTATTTACAGACCCCTCCTATTTTGGGCAAGTACTCGTGGAAACCAATGTACACATCGGAAATTATGGGGTTCATAAGACAGAGTATGAAAGCCCCTCCGCAAAAATAGCCGGACTTGTCGTAAAAAATTTCTCCCGCACCTTTTCGCGTTATGATGCCATAGAATCCTTAGACTCTTTCCTGAATCACAATAATGTAGTAGGAATTTCTGATATAGATACGCGACAGCTTGTGAATCTGATTCGTACTAAGGGGGCTATGAATTGTGTGATTTCCTCAGAAGTTACACAAAAAGACGCACTCGCTGAAATTCTGAATCATTGCCCCAATATGAATGGCTTAGAGTTAGCCTCTAGGGTCTCTACTCAACTACCCTATTTCTATGGCGACCCTTCCGCAAGGTTCAAGGTTGCTGCCTTAGATTTTGGCATTAAAAGAAATATCTTGCATCAATTAGCACAGAATGGCTGTTATGTGAAAATATTCCCCGCCACAACTTCCTATCAAGAGCTAAAATCATTTGACCCTGATGGCTATTTCCTTTCTAATGGACCCGGCGACCCTTCTGCAATGGGTTATGCAATTTCTACAGTAAAACAAATTTTGGAAGAAGATGTTCCGCTATTTGGAATATGTCTCGGGCATCAGATTCTCTCTCTTGCTTGTGGAGTAGGAACCTATAAGATGCACAATGGACACAGAGGGGTTAATCACCCCGTAAAAAACTTAGTAACGGGGAGAAGCGAGATTACCTCCCAAAACCATGGATTTGCTGTTTCAAGCGAAGAAACAAGAAAATCTCCCAATGTAGTCATCACCCACATTAACCTCAACGATAATACCATCGAAGGGATTCGGGTACGAAATAAAAAAGCATTCTCGGTACAATATCACCCGGAGGCTTCTCCCGGACCTCACGACAGTCATTACCTTTTTAGAGAATTTGTAAGCCTTATGGCAAAGCCTGAAGCCATTGTACTCTGAAAGTAGTCATTGTTACGTAGAAGTAGTGTGAGGTTTTGCATTCGCTCAACATGACGGGGAGAGTGAGATAAAATGTCGGGTAGCGTATATTCTTGTATAATCCCAAGAAAATACTATAGCACGTCCCGTTCGGAGAAACTAAGCCTACTCGTCTTTGGGTTGGGCGATATAAAAATTCATCCGTCTATTTAGCAGCACGAACCACCCGAGGTAAGTAGCTCCTACCCCTGCCATTATACCCGTTAATGATTCCCAATTTCCCGTTAATCCAAAAAACATCAAAAACACCAAGGGGCTGAAGGCTACGATTAGAGAAAGCGCAACTTTTCGGACAAGATTAAACTTCGTTGTATTCCTACCAGAAAAGGTAAGCCCTACTGCAATTAACCATGCGATAAAATATAAGACCCGGAGTGTGTCAAATCGTATGTCATATTGAGCTAACTCACTCACAAAGACAGAAGCTAATGATAAGGCAAATCCCGAAATTGCCGAAATTGTGAATATGCGGAGACCTGTACGTAGGAAAACCGTTAGCATTAACCCCAACCAAGCCAAAAATAATGCCCAAAGTATCGGTACTTCCTTATCACCTCTCTCAAAAATAGACTGCTCTTTTGCAAGTAATATCCTTTCCATATTTCTGGAAACTTCATAAGTGTTTAAATCCATAGGGTCATAGGTTTCTGTATAAAAAGAAGAATAGGGACGATAATATTTGTCGTTGACCTCCATAGCTCTTTGCATTAAATCGGTGGAACCAACACTATTTTGTACTATTTTTTCTGCATTTGCTTCTAATGCCTCATACGTAAGCGGCTGGATTTGAGGGTAATCATCATTAGAGGTTTCCGGAATGTATAGACTGATGATATCGGCAATCTGTCCAGAATCCTCTGGGGATATTTTTAATTTATGTTGATATAAAATACCGGTATTAATCGTATTAACATCCTCAACGATTTCGGCGTGAGTTGCGATTGCGGCAATTCGCTGATTGAGAACAACAGCATAAACAAAAGGTCCAATCATTAGTAGGGAGATACCTCCTAATCCAATAAGCAAACGGAAATGCTGAATACGGGTTGAGATTCTTCCAAACTGTGTTTCTGCATTGTATAAGCTCATCTGATAACTCCAATATAGAAATACAATCCCCATGGGTATCATTGTAAAAAATACTGACTCGATGACTACGGGTACATCATAAGTATAAACGGGAGTACAAAATGCCCAAATTGCCATCATAATTACCAAAGGAGTCATCCAAAATACCAATTGATGAATTTGGGTAGCCCATACATGCGGGTAATTCAATAATAGGTATTTATCTATTTTTAATAAAAAACCGGGGGTGATTTTATCTTTAAATCGCATATCCTTGTATTTTATGAATGTAAAAAATATATAGATAGTTACTTAGTTTGATTTTGGGAAAGAATGTAGGTGCATTAGCCTCGGATTGAATAAGAAAAACCACGCCAAATAACCGAAGGCTATACCAAGTAAAAGCAGGTCTTCATTGAGGGGAAGAAGGGGCGTAGATAGGGTGAGTAAAACAAGTCCAATTTTTATTGGGATTATCAATTTAGCACTTGTACGCACTAAAAATGTAAATAATACAAGTGCAAGATAAGCACCATAAACGACTATAAGTTGAGCAATCCCGCCAAGTAATGAGACAGATAGCATACCTACTATTGCCGAAAAAACTAAAATTCGAAGGTTCGTGCGTTTAAAAACCATCAATAATAGCCCCAACATACCCACGAAAAACATATAAATAGATAGCTTTTCGTCAGATGCCCCCCAAACTACGGGCGACCAAGCCTCTCCTATTTCCTCTAAGTTTTTGGTAACGGAATAATCAATAGGATTAAGAAGCCTAACGTCCAGAGAGCCTTCATGCCCATAATAGTAGCTTGTTAATACAGAACGTCTTACCGAATCTGTACTTTGAGAGAATAAAATTTCAGGTTTAAGAATGGCATATCTTCCATCAAAATCGTATCCTCTATACTTTTCTGTTAAGTCTAAAAATGTGGTTAATATTTTTCTTTCTTCTTCTTTGGTATTGATATTCCCGATGTTTTCGAGAATTTGCGTCTCATTGAGTAGCTTTTCTGTTGCGGGGTGGTGGTAAGGGAGTTTACAATCTAACATTTTTGCACCATCTGTACTATATTTGTCTCTATTGTTCTCATGGGGAAGAAAAATAAACTGACCGGTATTTAGGAGATTAATATCATTTACTAAGCCTTCAGCCGTGATTTTTGTTTGAATATTCATTTTAATCCCCTTATTGAAAAAGAGGGGTCCCGAAAAAATAAAGGCAATTCCAATTAACATTAAGAAGGTGTCTGCTGCTTGTAGTTTTGGATTCGTCATTCCGAAGCGAGCTTCTACCCCGTATTTACTCATTTGATAGACCCATATCAGAAAAGTAATAATATTTCCCAGAATAATAAAAACTATCTGCCCGAAATCATAAGGAATACGGCTTAGGGAAAACGGAAAGAACCAGCCTGAAAGCCAGCAAAGCCCATTGAATAGTCCTGCCCAAAATAAAAGATGATGGAGGCGGGTAGCCCAAAGATGGGGAGAGTTTAGAAGCAGGTAATTATCGGCTTTTCTTAAAAAATGTGGCGTTAGCTCTTGAAATATATTTTTCATCTCTCTCAACGATTAAGGGTAAGATGTTCTTTAAATAGCTTAGAGGTAGAAGTAGATATATCGCGGAAATATTGAATCTCTACTCCTTTTTCTCCTAAAAATGTCATAAATTTTGCACTTGTAAATGCTAAGGGAGTATGAATGAGTATTAGGTTTCCAAGGTCAGTGATTTTTGCTCCTGCTATCTCTGCACATATTTTTTCTATTTCTATGAGTGTAAGTGGAGTGATGAGTTCAAAGATATTTTCGTTCCTTTCTGCTCCAAAAGATTTCATCTTACCATTATATAGCAAATTGCCATTTTTGATAAACAAGATATTATCAGAGACACTTTCTATTTCGTGTAGATGTTGAGAGCTAATAAAAACGGACATTGGGTGCTGAATGCTATTGGTCATAAAGCGTAAATCTTGAAGGAATAACTGTTGGGCGTTAATATCAAGATGCGCTAAAGGCTCATCAATAATAAGAAGTTTTGGTCTCCATACAAGTGCTTTAGCTAACTCAAACCGGAGCTTATAGCCTCCCGAAATTTCGCTCCAAGTAGCCTTTTCGTATTTGGAGAGTCCAAGTCTATGGAGGATAAAATTTACTTGCTCCTCATTTTCTTGCCCCCTTAACCCATGAAGGGCTGCGGTAAAATGAAGATTGTCTTTTAAATACCCGTGCCACTTGGACACATGTTGAGGAATATAGGCGATTTGAGTCCGAAATTTATACCAATTGACAGGAACTCCTCCAAACAAGGGGTAAGAAATCTCCCCGGTATCGGCTTCCAGGTCGCCGGCAATTATCCGTAAAAGGGTAGTTTTCCCATTGCCGTTTTCGCCTACAATACCGGTAATTTCTCCTAATTTTAGTAAAATATCTACTGGAGGAAGTTCAAAGGTATAGGAATTATTGCGATACTGTTTAGTAATGCGGTGCGCTTTAAAAACTACATTTTCCGGTGCTGCTATAGAAGATGCGGAATACACAAAAGACTGGGTGGACTTTGATACCTCTGTTTGAGGCTCTACCTCCGGCTTTGATTCTGTTTCAATCGCTTCTAATAGATGATATACCCGTTCAATCCAACTGCGTAAGTCTCTATCGTCTTCTCCGGTAAGTGCTTTTGTTGCTATATGAATATTATACTCCGCCCGAAGCGCAACGGCTTCTATTTTTAACTTACGGGAAATAAAAAAGTCCAGAAATAAGTCCAACATTCTTCGGGTAGCAAGGTTTAAATCCCCGTTTTCCACCTGCTTGCGAACTTCCGCTACTCTATCCGTAATTGTATTCATAAAGATACCTTGTATATTAGCTGTTTTCTACCTGAAATTTTTAACTCCTACTCATTTTATACGAAAGAAGCATTGCTTTGTTCTTTTTTATACAAATAATGTGGCTGAACCAAGAAAGATACAAGTCTTTGTACTTTTTGGAAGGAAATACGATTATTGTTTTTAGCACCTAATCTCATTCCAAAACGTTTCGTGTTTTTTTTGAGGGGGACTTGAATTAAAAAATCCTTTGAGATAGAAAATTAGCGGAAAGAATAAGGGTTTTATCGCGAAGCATGAATGCAAATTATCGGAAAGCTGCTCTGTCATGTTGAGTGAGCGGAGTCCCTATATGAAACCTATCAATAGGGGTAAGGGGAAAAAACAGAAAAATCACAGTGCCTAAATGTTAGAAAAATAATTGAGAGGACTTGTTAATAATGGAAAAAAACAAAACTTCTTACTTTTTGCTTATAAGGTGAATTTTGAAAAACATGTCCGCTTTTGTATCTAAATATCAGATTAATAGTATATGCGAAGCCTTCTTGCAGCTGTCTAATGAAGGATTACCAGAAGATATAATTTGTCAGGCAGTAGCTGCCAATGATTGGTTCACTCCTTTTTATATCCAAAGGGCATTTGAGCGTATAAAGGGTTGGCACACTCAAGCAGAAATTTATTCATTTTTGGAGGAGTACCCTATCTTTCTACATAATCACTCACCATTGACTGTGGGTGTTATTGGAGCCGGAAATATTCCTTTTGTCGCTTGGCACGATATACTGATGATTTTGTTGAGTGGGAATAAGGCAAAAGTGAAGTTATCGCGTCAGGATAATATCCTAATACCATTTATAATATCAAGATGCGCCAAAATTTTTCCCGAAATCTTAACCCAAATAGAATTTACAAATGACCTCTCCAATATTGACTTCCTGATTGCTACTGGAAGTGATAATACTGCGCGTCAATTAGCGTACCGATTTAGAGATATTCCAAAAATTATCAGAAAACACCGCTTCTCTGTTGGAATTTGGGGAGGAGAGGTAGAGGATTTACAGGGAATCTCGGAAGATGTATTACTATACAATGGATTGGGTTGTAGAAATATTTCTGTCTTATTTGTACCGGATATCAAAGACACACAGCAGATTAAGACAGTATTTAGCCATTACCCTCAAATGTTGCTATCTGCTAATTATCTCCAAAAACTCGAATACGAAAAAGCCCGATTGACTATGCTAAATATCCCCTTTATTGATGCAGGTAGCCTATTGCTGTTACCCAAAGAAATAGCTACTCCCGGAGAAGTTGGGACATTAACATTAGCTCAAGTAGAACGTTTTCCCTCTTTCTGTAAGCAATACCAAACAAAAATCCAGTGCATAACCGGACAAAATTTTGCTCATGGCAGTACCCAATTTCCGAAATTAGGAGACTTCGCCGATGATATTGACACATTCCTCGCCTTGATTTCGCTTAGTAATATATTAAATCAATCAAATCAACCAGGGTAATATTGGGAGCGACCTTTTTTACTTTTCCGGCTTTGTCAATCAATATCATGGTAGGATATTCCTTAATATTATAATTAGATAAAAACTCCCTATCGGCAAGTAACTGAACCCAACTTAATCCGTCATTTGCAATAGCTTCTTTCCATACGTCCGGGTCTTGGTCATTGGCAATACTAATCATCTCAATCTCCATATTGTATTCTTGTATGGTTTTATATAGTTCTTTTAGTTCCTGATTTTTAATCCTACAGGGTTTACACCATGACCCCCAGACATCAATCAAGATAAAACGGTCTTTAAACTGCTCAATACTCACTGTTTTATTTTGTGTATCAGAAAGGGCAAATAAGGGTGCTTGACGGTTTAGCAAGGAGTTAAAAATATCCACTATTTTGAGTTCTAATTCTGTAATTGAAGCGTTGTTGGGATATTGATTAATCAGCCGATTGATATGGGTGGTATAAAGGCTTTGTTGTTTAGCGTTAAGGTCATTATACCGAAATTTAGTAAGTATCCCGCGAATCATCTCAAATCTTACCGCCTCCGGCAGGCTTTTGCTCATACTATCAGTAATCTCAATCAGGGCAGTAAAATCATAGATATTTCTTTGTTGGCGCGAGATTTCATTGATAACCTCCTGTTGATTCCATGCCGTCATTAAATCCTTATAAGCCGGAAAACCCATATATTCGTTGCTATTTTTGGGGAGGGAGGAAAATTCTGCGCGGGTGAGGGCAGGAGGGTCCACTTTCATTCCGTAGTTGGAAGATAAGGTATGAGCATATCCAAGCATTTCACTAAGTGCAAACACCTCCGTATAGTGGTCAGACTGTATATTTGGGATAGATTTGATTTTTTCTGCCACTCCATTGACAGCAGTTAATGATTTTGTAATCAGTAAATCATTCGTATAGTTTTTGGCATTTTTGAAAGCATAGGAACGCGAATCGGGAATTTTTAAAAAAATACGTTCATTATTGTTTTCTGAAATTAATTCTGCCTCAATATTTATATCCGAAAACACAAATAGCTCTGTTTTCAAAGAATTAATCCCTGTTCCGTATCTAAGCTCAAACATGGCAGGATAGGGATAATCTACAAGGAAACCAAAACGTCCATTCTCTCCAATCAAAGAAACTTGGTCTTCTACCCAAGAAGAACAACTGAGAAATATCTGTTTGGATTGAAGCCCTTTCGCCGTTCCAGAAAGTATCATTCTATATCCAAATACATTGGAACAAACAATTATTAAAAAAAAAATGGTAGTAAATGATTGAATGAAAGACTGCTTGAACATACAGAATTGCTAAACTTAATTAATCGGTTTTAATAAATTAAAATAAATATAGGGTTCAGAATATAGAAAAACTACAGTACTTTACCTTTAAAAAGTCCGTAAAGGTACGGTTTTTTGAAATTAAATCTATCTTAATCTTAGGTTTTACGTAAAACTTCATGGATTTATTATAGAATTCCGTTATTTTGCAGGGTGATTCAATCAAATATAGATAAATTGAACCAATAGCTATAAATATGAAAATGGTGAGAAGCATAGGTTTTCTTATTTTACTTTCGCTTTATGCCTGTCAGGGAAGAACACAATCCTCCGCTACGCGGGTAGCTTCTTACGAAGAAAAGTTGTCTTACCTTATCAAAGAAGATTGGGTAAATCAGTATTTTCAAATAGAGAAGGACGGAAGTATTACTTTTTATGCCTCTCCATTTGATAAGGAAAATGGGGTAGCAGAGTTTCAAATTTACCCGGAGGAGGTTTCTAGCGTTTCACGACTATTTCAGACTCTATCTCCGGATAGTGCCTTAATTTTTTATAAGGAAAAAAAAACGCTTAGACTTAACGCGCTTTCTTCCTTTCAACACTACCTAAACTCTCCCAAAGACCTTGCCCCTACGCCTTATGACTCTCTCCGCCCCCTTCTTGGAAAAAGGATAGCCTTAGACCCGGGTCATATTGAGGCAGAAATGAAAATGGCAGAAAAAATGGAGGGGAAGTTTATAAAAATCCACCCGGCAAACGAAACCGGCTTGGTCCCGCTTTCTTTTAATGAAGCAAATCTTACCCTTGCTACTGCCCAAATTTTGTCAGAAAAACTGGAAAAAGCCGGAGCCAAAGTGTTGATTACAAGACCACTTCCCGGAGTCGGTTTAGCAGGAAAAACCTTTGATAAATGGTATGAAGAAGACAGAATTAATACAATCAACGAGGAGTTAAAAGCGGGGAGAATAGATAGTCTTTTTGCCAATTACCTCCAAAATGAGACAACTAGAGAGGAGATATACCAAAAACTATACGTTCCTGTGGACCTACGGCTTCGGGCTAATAAAATC
>CAUJFT010000305.1 GCA_963169475.1 Bacteroidota bacterium
AATTACTGCTTCGCCGCCTTTGTCGGTGTAGCCGGAAACAAGGATACGTTTGCCGGGGTTATCAAGCATAAATCTTGCTACTTGGTATAAGTCTGGATAAAACTCTTGTTTTACGTTAGTTCTGTCAAGGTCAAAATGTACGGAAGGAAGATTACATGCTGTTTCCACCACTTGGGTCTGAACAGGCTGAACGGGCAAGTCTTTAAGACAATCCTTACAGTCAAATTTAGGGATTTCGGGCATTTTAATACCGCGACCTTTTGCGTCCACGTACATACCGGGGTCTGTATTTAGCTCTTGGTCAAAACAATCCGGCACGCTGTCGCCGTCTCCGTCATTAGCAACGCCTCTATTGTCCACATCACAACCTTTGGGGGTGAATTTCTGTTCATCGTAAGAATCAGGTACACCATCTTCATCGCTATCCAGTGTACGCCCCTTAGTATCTACGATAGTACCTTCGGGGGTGTCTGGCTCTTGGTCAAAAATATCCGGCACACCGTCTCCGTCAGCATCTTCCGAAACGCCTTTTACTAATTTACGGGTATCTGCTACGCTACCATACATTTCAGCGAGAGGGTTCACCCACCACATAGATTCTTCTCCTTTACCAAGGCGAACCGCAAAAGTAAGTGCCGTGAAGTGATAAGAGTCAAAGTCGCGGGTATTGGCAGTTCTTCCGAAACCGGGTTTAGCTCCATTTTCTTGCCATCTTTGCCCATCTAACAAGTCGTCATTTGTCCACGCAATTCGATGTTCAGCTCCGATTTCTAACCTTCTACTGATACGATAGGTGATACCTGCACTCGCATTGATAGAGGGGTTCCATACCCAATATTTTTTTTGTTTATTACCATCTTTGTCGGTATAGCTACCAAAAACGATTCCTTGCTCATCAAAATGGCTTTCGGAGAGAGATTCGTAGGAAGACTTTTTCAGGCTGGCAAATAAGCCGTTCAATCCTCTTACTTTGAAGATTGCGTCATTAAGGGTTTTACGCTCTTTTCCAAAAGCCCAAAGGCTATTTTTAGGGGTAATGATAGGAACAGTAGAAAAGTCATATTTTACTCCATTTGCATTTAGCACATCATTCATGGTATGATACATCATAAATCCGGGTCCGGCTGTTGCATACAGATTCCATTTATTCTGTTCTTTATAGAAGTTAATATTATTCAGGTTGGCTACGGCTTGTATTGTTGCGTCAAACCAAGTAGTGCGATAGTTGTAATAGACAAGGTCGGGCATAGCAAAGCCTCCTCCCCAGTAATACTGCGCCCAAGGGTTGCGGCTTCTGCCTCCTGAAAAATATCCCCTAGTACCTTGATAATTTTGTCCGGTCATCACTCCCCCTGTAGCTTGCCCTCTGATGGAGAAAGTGTGTCCCAAAGCCTTTTGAATATTTAGCCCAAGCCCATAACCCGGTTGAGCTTTTATATCGGAGGACTCAAAGGCGGAACCCAAAAGGACACCAATGCTCCAATTACTTCTTTTTTGGGCAGGAAACATGTAATTCCCATTATCAAAATCTTCCTGCTGATTTCTTAAACGGGGAGGAACATTGTCTCGCCCTTCCTCTTCTTTATCCTCCCCCTGCGCCCAAAGTGAATTTCCGCCGGAAAGGAATGCAACTAGTAAGATTAATAAAATTCGACTTTTCATACAAATCTATTCGATTTTAAATTATAAAATTTTTACTTCTGAAACCTAAATTAGCTATTTGAAATAGTGATTACAAATATGAAGCCAAAATATCTTCCATGCAATGGTTTTTTTTTAAAAACATACTTTTCGCAAAAAAAAACGAAAATAGAATGTTTTTTGAAAATTATGACAAAGAAACACAATTTTTTATTCAGTTTAAATATATACGTTCACGAAGATTAAATATTTTGTGTGTATATTTTATTGTACTCTTGTATTTTGCAGATACAGAAGGTAAAAAAAATGAATCTATTGGTACATTAATTTTCACAAAATTACGATTAACTATTTAAGAAACAAACCCGTGAGATAAAAAAAAGCATTGGGGAATATAACCAAAGATTTTGTTTTTCTACAATTATCAGCTAATTATATATAACACAATTTATGTTAATATAAATGTTATATATTTATTTATATTTTAATTATTAATAATTTCATAAATACCATATTTATTTAGTGTCGTATTTTATGGTTATTTCAACAGAGGCGGAATCACATTTTTCCATGCCTATGGGTTTTAATTTGCTTATTTTTAGGACTATACTCTCCGATTGGGGGTATCTCTTTAAGAGGATATTTGCAATATTTTTTATTTTTTCTTCGATAAGGTTGCAAGGGATTTCCATTTCTCTAAGTACGATGTTATATATTTCGGAATAATCTATAGTATCAGAAATTTTTTCTATCTTGGTTAAATCTTCAAGTGGGATATGAATAGATACGGAAATGGAAAAAAAATTTTTATTTATTTTTTCTTCCGGGTAAATCCCGATAAAGCTCTCGGTTTTGATATTTTCAACAGAAATAATCATCATAATTACAGCTAAATTTTGGAAATTAATCTTTTGATTGGAGTAATGTTTTTTCTTGATTTCTGAACAGATTGGTAAGGGCTTCTGTGAATATATCTGGTGCGCAATTTCGGTAAAACTTGCCTTTATAGGCATACGAAATTTCGCCTCTTTCTTCGGAAACTACAATAGAAAAAGCGTCTGTAACTTCTGATATTCCAAGAGCAGCGCGATGGCGCGTTCCCAAATCGGGAGAGATTTCCTTAGATTCCGAAATTGGTAAAATACAATGAGCGGTTTCTATCACTCCCTCTTTCATAATGACTGCGCCGTCATGTAAGGGGCTTTGCTTCCGAAAAATTGCTGTTAATAGTTGAGCACTACATTGACCGTCAATCGTTACTCCTGTGGACTTAATTTCTGTTAGGGGGTCAATCCCACGGAGGATAAGTAAGGCACCTTCTTTACCTTTTTTTATATCAACAATAAAATTCATAATTTCTCTTATTAATAGTTCTTCTTTTACGTTTTCTTGGCTTGAAAAAAGGCTAAACATTTGTTGTATATTAAACCGCTCGGCAAAATGTAGTAATACTTTACGAATTTCTGGAGAAAATAAAATGACAAATGCCATCGTCCCTAATCCCCAAAACTCTGACAAGATGGAACTAAGCAGATGGAACTCCATAAAATCTACCAATTTCCACGTGCAGTAAACCATCAGAATAAAGAATATAACCTTGGAGGAAACGGTATAACGGACAAATTCAAAAAGTCTATATAGTAAAAAACTTACAATTAGGATATCTAATATATCTATTATCCGGATAGTAATAAACCCGATTTTGAATAATTCCATTGTGGTTTTAGCGGTGTTTAGGGTTACTCTCTGAAAAAATTTTATATAAAGCCACTATGTCAAGGGCTGTTTTTATATCATGTGTCCTTAGTATGTTAGCTCCCTGCCTCAATGCTTCCCAATGAAGAGCGGTTGTATAGGGTAGTGTTTGTAGTGGATTTATATTCAAGGGCTTATATATCATAGATTTTCTGGAAAGCCCTATCATAAGTGGAATACCCAGTTCTCTGAAAAGCGAAAGTCTGCCTAATAGCTGATAATTTTGGGTTAGGGTTTTTCCAAATCCAAATCCGGGGTCTATAATAATATCCTTGATGCCGGCAATTTTGGCTTCTTTAATCCTGACGGTAAAGTGTTTTAATATGTCGGTTGCTACCTCATCATAGCGGGGGGATTGCTGCATAGTTTGGGGAGTACCTTGTATATGCATCATAATGTAGGGTGCCGCGGATAATGCTACGGTTTTTATCATGTCTCTATCCATTAATCCTCCAGAAATATCATTAATGATGTGCGCGCCTAATCCTAGCATTTCCTCTGCAACCGTTGCCCGGAAGGTGTCTATAGATAAAATCGTTTCCGGAAATTCTCTCCGAATAATTTTTATAGGGTCATAAATTCTTTTTATCTCTTCTGCTTCGGAAATGTGTGGAGCATCTGGACGGGAGCTGTATCCTCCAATATCTATAATCTTCGCCCCTTCGTTTATCATTTCCTCTACTCGCCGTATTGCTTTCTCCGGAGTATTAAAGTTTCCTCCGTCTGAAAAACTGTCTGGCGTAAGGTTTAGAATCCCCATCACGATTGGAAATTCTAAGGAAAGAGGAACTCCATTACAATTTAATACAAAGTAGCCTTTGGATTCAATCATACTCCTCGTTTACGTGTATTTTGGAGTATCCATTGAATGTAGTCTGGATTGCCATCCGTAATAGGGAGACTAAGTATGCAAGGGGTTTCGTAAGAATGTATAGCTTTTACGGTTTTTTCAATGTCAGCGTAAAGACTTTCGGTAGATTTCAGTATCAAAATAGCCTCCTCTTCTTCTACAATTTCTCCGTTCCACTCAAAAATAGAAATCATTCCGGATATAACATTGGCACATGCAGCAAGTCTTTCCGTTACAAGTTGCTTACCAATGCTAAAGGCTTCTTCGGTGTTTCTACAAGTAATATACAGCCACCGCATGGAAGATGGATTTGTCATATAAATAGAATTTATTATTTTTACAAAGGTAGTATAAATTTGGATAACTTTACGATTTGGATAAAGAAAAGTGGGTGGTTAAATTTTTTTAGGGATAATCTGATATTTCAGGTAAAATATAAAAGTTTCTACGCTAATGCGTTTAAGTATTCAGATAATTTTCCAGAAACACCAAAAAGGCACTAGTAGAATATAGCGGCAATCCTAATGCTGCTTAGGAATACAAAGACACTGTTTTCAACCTTTATCCATTATCATAAAAATTATTAGGCAGCGTAAGAACCCATAATAATCTGAGTACACAAATCTAATTTATCTTTGATAATAATTTGGATATATCTTGATTATTCCTCTTATTTGTGCGGATTCTAAGGAGAACCCCTCCAAAAACTTTTGTGTCTATCCTTTTAGTTAGCCAAGGGCTTACCAAGAATCCATTACAATTTTCAGAATGAAATATTAGAATTTAGTGCTTACAAAAAAAACTTACTCGGTTATGCAGGAAAATCAAACATTAGAACAAATTCAGACCTTTGAGACTAAATACCCACGTCAGCTTTGGTTTTTGTTTTTCAGTGAAATGTGGGAGCGGTTTTGCTTTTATGGAATGCGTGGGATGCTCACTATCTTTATGGTTAGCCAGCTTATGATGGATGAGAAAGTGGCAAATCTTCAATATGGTGCTACGCAGGCGTTTGTATATGCTTTTACCTTCATTGGAGGGTTGTTTGCCGATAAAATTCTGGGATTCCGAAAATCGCTTTTTTGGGGAGGGCTACTTATGATTGTAGGGAGTTGTATCCTCGCCTTTGACCCTAAGACTTACTTTTTCCTTGGAATCAGCTTTACGATTATCGGAACCGGCTTTTTTAAACCTAATATTTCTACGATGGTAGGCTCCCTCTATAAAGAAGGAGACAACCGAAGAGATGCCGGCTTCTCCTTGTTTTATTCCGGAATCAATATTGGCGCACTACTTGGAGGCTATGCTTGTATTACCATTGCTAAAAATTATTCATGGAATCTCGCCTTCGGATTGGCTGCTATAGTAATGA
>CAUJFT010000306.1 GCA_963169475.1 Bacteroidota bacterium
CGTATCCAATAACGTATCCAATAACGTATCCAATAACGTATCCAATAACGTATCCAATAACGTATCCAATAACGTATCCAATAACGTATCCAATAACGTATCCAATAACGTATCCAATAACGTATCCAATAACGTAGAGACAACGCATGCGGTGTCTCTACCAATCACCCCAATCATTGGACAAAACCGTTTTCAAAATATTGGAAAAAATTCCGTTTCGTCGATTATTGGCGGATACAAATCTGCTGTAACCAAACATGCCAACCGGTTGGGATTGGATTTTGCATGGCAAACCCGTTTTCATGACCACATTATCCGTGACGAAAAATCATTTAATACTATTTCACAATACATCATCAACAACCCTACAAAATGGGATAACGATAAATTTTATGAAAACAAATGATTATTTGATGTCGTCAGTACAGAGGTTGCATGCAACCTCTTTCATATCATACATTCAAACGCCTATAAACACTGTGGGTGAAAAACCTGTAACCCTAGTCAACATATAAATCATCGGGTATTCCTTGGCTGGGCGATATCTCGGAGGATTGAGAGGTGAGGAACACAAAACGAGTTTTTAAAGAATTATCCATTAAAGGCTTTCTGAATGAACCATTATTAGCATCTATTCAAACAAAAAAGACTGTATTAAAATTAAAATATTAAAATAGAACAGTAATTATTCAAAATGATTTAGGAACATTAACACTTGCTAAACCAGATAATGTTGTAATAAATCTTCGTTTTTCAAGAGGGATTGAGTTGGGTTACGATTCACCTGCTTACACCATATTGAATTATTGGCTGTGGTTTGCTACGCTATTGGAACATAACCGTTTTTTCATCTGGAACCTTATCTACACTTGCTAACCCTAAAAAATACTTATACCAATTATATCAATTAGATAGTCCAAGATAGGTCGGATGAAATATAGTTAAAATGGGTAATGCTGATGACTTTTTGATAAGACAGTATGTCCCACAAAAGGTAAATACATGTCTTTAATTGAACAACTTTTTTAGCCTATTTTTAGAATATAAGTGGTATTAAAACTCATTCACAACCTGCTTATCCATTAATTTTCGACCTATCGTCTTAAAAAGTTAAATACGAAAAAAAATCACCGTATTCCAAGATACAGTGATTTTTTAGGTAACGAAAACAAAAGCATTATTAGTTTGAGGCTTTTGCTACTTCGGCTGCCATTTTATCAATTACAGGCTTATTCAACATTTGGAGCGTAGTTTTAACACCAAAAGTCTGAGGGTTGATTTTCAGGCTTTGCCTACGCAGTGCAGAACGCTTCTTTAAAGAATATTCTTTTGTGGATAACTTCTTCGCCATAACTATAACCTATTAAGTACTATTCGTTTTGAATTAGAGCGCAAAGGTAATACTTTTTTCCTAAAACCAACTAATTTTATTTATTTTTTATAAATTAATTTATCCTTAACAGAATTTCTCATTTCCTCATTATCATTTTTATGTCATACGATTTGAAAAAGGGCTATAGTCGAAGCTCTTAAAAAATCAATGCCCCTATTCCCAAAGAAAGCGAAAATATCTGAAAATTCCTCACCCTTTTATGAACAATATTAGAAATATACTCCTCCTTTATATTAGAATGGAACTCCGGAAAAACATAACGAAAATTTATTCCATAAGAAATCATAAAGAACTTATAGACAACCCTTTGCTCCCCGAATGAAGTCCCCGCTGCAAACCCGCCCTTACCTCCAAACCTATATCCGGAAATATCGTAAGGCGGAGGAAAATATCGTCCATATTTGTCAAATACATTATAATATTGGTAAGAAACCTGAAATTCTTGAAAGGGGCCCAGAGGAGCAATCATTCCTTTTGTAGAGAGATAATAAACTCGGGCATTGACCCCTATTCCCCAACCATTTATTACTCCCCGACCCGACCTACTCGTTAGCTTACTTTTATAACCAAACTGCGTAGAAAACCACTGATAGGTACCCCCCGTACTAATGCTCCTTGTCCATATATGAGAAAATCCGCCTAAGAGCATCAAGTTAATAGCACTATTAGTATCTCTTAATGAAGGCATTGTAAATGCTGTCCCATTCAAGTGGTTTTTCATACCCAAATAACCGGGTGTTTGTCCCCACAAGGTTTCTATATTCAGTAGCCCCGTTACTGTCCATAAAAAAAAGTATATTTTTATTTGGTTCATCTTACAAAGGTATAGAAACAAACCCAAAATCCAAAATTATCCCAAATTTAACGATTTGAAGGATTTATGCTATAATGTAATATATGGCTATCAAGAGTTTTATATCGTTTTATAAATAATTTATGATTTTCACAATGAAACAAAAGTACACCATTAAAACCTAAAAGATGTGAGAGATATAAATCTATTTTTACCTCTGCCACAACCTATAACCCTATTTGTTTAACTACTACACAACTATATAGATAATTTTAGCGTATAATCTGACATGTATATATTTCTAAAAACAATTATATCCATAACAGTAAATTTATGTTACGTAAGAAATAACAAAGATTCATATTATATCACAGAAAACCTCTCTTTGGAATATTTATAGGAAAGCATTAGTAAAACGCTACAATTCACACCTTTAAATGATTGGTTATAAGATATTTATTAACAGACAGTATTCATATTATAGCACTGCTTATTCATAAATGGTATGATATTTGACACACTAACTTATATAAAACAAAAATAAATTTAGATGTAAGAACGTATTCTAAATAAAGAGATTTACCTACATCAATCCAATTTTTACTCAAAACATGTATAGTAAAATATACACTTTTGCGCAAATTAATATACGAATCCAAAAAAAAGAATGCAAACCACCAATCCTAATTTATATGACCCATTTTGTGTGAAGTACCCGAGCGTATCCTCCGTTACCAATACGTTTTTTGTACGAATATTACTGATATTTCTGGGGTTATTTTTCATACATCCGGCGAGTTTAAGTCAGAGTAGTGTCACCTATCACGAAGTAAAAAGAGGAGAAACGATTTACAGTATTTCCTCTGCTTATGCGGTTACTATGGACTCTATAAAGGCATGGAATAACCTGAAAAGCAATACAATTCTTGTTGGAAGCAAACTAAAAGTAAGCTCCAGCAACGTCGCTGCTCAAGAACTTAGAGGGCTTCCTCCCAAAAAAGGGAATCTTTATTGTATCGCTATTGGAGTTTCTATCCATGATGATATAGAAATTCCAACCTTATTATATGCTAGAAATGATGCACGCGAAATTTGTAAAACCCTGAAATCCCAAGAAGGCTTATTATATGAAAATGTTTTCACCCTTGAAATTATCAATAATCCTACTCGGGACTCTATTATCCGGGCAATAAACAATGTATCTTATCAAGCTATTGAAAATGATATAATTATGGTTTTTTGTTCCTCTCATGCCATAATGGACGAAAACAATATGCTATGCCTCGTACCCAAAGATTACGATATGACAGAAGGAACAAACGCACTCGTAGTAGCAGACTTTCTAAGAACCCTCGAAAGGGCAAAATGTCCAAAAATCCTCACCTTAGACGTTTGTTTTGCAGAAGCCGCCGCCTTTAATCTTATTGACGCAGTAAATTACTTGGGTTCCGACTTTACCCGAAATTTAGCGATTATGGTTGGCTCGTCAAGTACCGAATTTGGAAAGGAATCCAGCCGCTTCGGCCAAGGTATTTTTACACAGTCAATTCTTGATGGATTAAAAAAAGGAAAGGCAGATTCTCAAAACGGTAACACTATCATCACATTACCGGAGCTAGCCTCTTATTGTGCTAACTATGTAGCCATAGAGACTAATAATACCCAAAATGCTACAATGCCTATTAATTTTTTTGGCAATAGAGGGATTTATATTATCCCGACTTCTCCAAAGATTAAACCATAAAGCTCAACTAAAATAGTCAATAATCACTACCGTCTTGGGTGATAGATATTAATTATCTCTCTAAGATAACGCGAATCCAAATGCGTATAAACTTCTGTGGTAATGATGGACTCATGCCCAAGCATTTCTTGTACAGCTCGTAAATCTGCCCCTCCCTCTACAAGGTGAGTGGCAAAGGAATGCCGAAAAGTATGGGGGCTAATCGGTTTGTCAATACCGGCAATCATGCCTATTTTTTTTACTATTTTAAAGATAGAAATTCTGGAAATCCTTTTGCCGGAAGGGTTCAGAAACAAGTACCCCTCGTGTCCGGGCTTAGGTTGCTGCTGCAGCCGCACCACTTCCCAATAAGTTCGGAGAGAATCTAAAGCCGGCTCTCCAATTGGAACAAGCCTTTCTTTACTCCCTTTACCAGTAACCTTTAAAAAACCCTCTTGAAAATATACTTGACCGTATGTCAAATTTATTAGTTCTGAAACCCGAAGCCCCGAAGAATACAAAACCTCCAAGATTGCCCTATTTCTGACTCCCGACGGCTTTTTCAAAGAAATAGCCTCAAATATCGCTTCTATCTCCTCTATTTCAAGTACTACCGGAAGATATGCCATAAACTTCGGGCTAGTAGTATCCGAAACAGGGCTTATCTCCAACCACTGCTCTTGTACCAAAAAAGCGTAAAATGACTTTATCGCCGAAAGGTTTCTTGCAATGCTCCGCTCGGATAAAAAACAATCTTCTGAAAGAAAAAGCAAATACAAGGTGATTACTTCTGGATTGACCAAGGCAGGAAATGCTAATCTACGTACTATATTGCAAAAAACCTGATGACGTGCTACATCATGCAAATAGGCCTCTAATGAATGGGCAGATAAAGCCTTCTCCATACGGATATATAGCTCAAACTCTTTCAGGGCATACTCCCAGCTTACTTCTTTCACGACTTGCTTTTTTACAAAAATACGATTTCTTCCCCAATCTAATCTCTTTTATTATGTAGCTTCGGTGAAGATACAGTAGTCTTTTTGTATAATGATAGATTGCAAATAGCGATACCCTTTTCAAAATATATTGCTGAGTCAAGAAAATATACTAATTTTACGGTTAAAACGCATTTTTCACTTCGCTGGATGTTTTTTTAATTATTTATGCAGAGTAGTTTTCAGTCGCTCCGATTTTTTCTTTTTCTATTTTTTCTCTGTATTCAATTTTTTGTTGAAGCACAGCAAGATTTCATTATCCAAAACCTAAAATTAGAAAAAGGATTGTCTCAAAGTACTGTTTGGGCATTTACACAAGACCGCAAGGGCTTTGTGTGGGTGGGAACTCAAGACGGATTAAACCGATATGACGGCTATAAGTACAGAGTTTTTAAGCATATCCCCTTTGATACATCTTCTCTTAGCTCTAACTTTATCGGTGCCTTATACGCCGAAAAAAACAACAAAATATGGGTGGGTAGCTCGTTGGAAGGCTTAGATTTATTTAATCCCCAAACCCAAAAATGCCTTCATTTTGGTACTAATATAAAGAAAAGAAAGATTAATAGCAATGATATCCGCTCATTATTGGTAGATAAATCTGGAAGTATATGGGTGGGGACTTCTAAAGGAATTAATAGAATTATGCCAGAAAATGATAGCGAAGAAAAATTTATCATTCAGTCTTGGCAAGGGCTAAATAATACAACACCCGGACAGTTTGTGGTCAATAAAATCATCGAGGATAATACCGGTAGGGTATGGGTAGGAACGAGAAGTGGGCTTTTTTACTTTGAAAAAAATGATAAAAAAGACCTTAAATTATTACAAGCTGACACGAATCGCATAGTCATCAACGGTATTGCCCAAGACTATACCGGAAAGATTTGGGTCGCTACCCAAAGCGGGCTATTCTGGTTTAACGAAGAAACTCATAAATTAACCCCCTTTGGAGAGGATATTTTGGGGACAAACAATCCGATTGATGCAATTACCACTGACAGTTACAAGATTCTATGGATTGCTTCTCCTGCTATCTCCTCCTATCTTGTAGGGCTAAGAATCAATAAACTGCCTTATTCGCGTGAATGGGTAACTCCCAAAGGCTACAGCCTTGATAATGTCGGAAAAATTTTGCTTTTAGAAGAGAGTAAAGCCCAAAAAGGAGTATTGTGGATAGGCACTTATTCTGACGGTTTATTAAAAATGTCTCTCTCTGATAGCCGATTTATCTCCCATAATTTATCCGATATTCCGGAAGCAGAAACTCGACACGTATCCACTATCTTTAAAGATGGTAATAATTTATGGATAGGTACTGATAAGGGACTAATTTTAAGGGACGAAACCACAGGAAAAAGTCGCTTAATCCGAAAAATGGACGGAAAGCCCTACAATCCGCCGCTTGACGTAAGGTCTGTACACAAAGACGGGAGCGGTAATCTATGGGTAATTGCCACAAGAGGAACTTTCAGAATCCATAATAAAGGAAATCACATTAGCCTTTCTCCTTTCAGAATTTCAGAGTGTGAGGAACCTAACCCCATATATTGCTACGAAGACTCGGAACACAATGTCTATTTTTCTAACGGTAGGGGGATTAATGTCTATAATCCTTACACCCAAAAAATGATGGAATGTAGTATTATTCCGGATTCTATACTAGGGAAAAATACTCGAATCCGAATTTTCGCGCTACTCAGAGATGTCAAAAATCGCTTTTGGATAGGAACATCTGCCGGAGTATTGCTAATTAGAGATTTTCGTAATCCCGAGTCCGACCTTAAAGAAAAAAAATGTATCCATCTTCAACATAATGCCACCGACTCTACAAGCCTCCGAAGTAACACGATTCTGTCTATCCATGAAGATTCCAAAGGGAATATATGGTTTGGTACCACAGACGGGCTAATTATGGTAACTGATAACGGCAAAAAAATATCTTTTAAAAACTACTCGGAATCAGAGGGACTGATAAGCGGAACGATTTATGGCATCTTGGAAGACAACAAAAAGAACCATCTTTGGCTAAGTACCAACGGAGGGATATTTCGGTTTCATCTCATTACAAAAACCTTTGAGAATTATGTCGAAGATGACGGACTCCAAAGCAATGAATTTAACGGAGGGGCTTACCATCTTTCTACTCAAAATGACGAAAATGAATTGTTTTTTGGAGGAATAAGAGGATATACCCGATTTTTTCCTGCTCGTATTAAAGCTGACACCATTACCCCTTATATCTCTATTACAGATATTATCATTAAAGATAATAAACCCTATGATTTACTTTATGAAAAAAATAAAAAAATCACCCTCGATTATTCTGAAAACACCTTTATTGTAAACTTTCTTGGAATACAATACATTAAAACCGAAAATCTTCATTATTTCTATGCCCTCCAAAAAAATACAACTGCCAAGCCTCAAAAATTAGAATGGATTTACCTCGGTAAAAACCATCAAGTCAATTTTAGTAATCTCTCGCCCGGAAGATATACTTTTTATGTTACCGGAAGCACCAATCGCATTGATGATTACAAGAACGGAACAATAGATAACCTTGAAATCGAAATTTACCCCCCTTTCTGGCAGACCGCTTGGTTTTATCTATTGCTCATCGTAGCATTAGGTACACTGCTATGGCTACTGCATCAATACCGTGTTCAGCAAAATATATACCGCGTAATGGATATGGAGCGGGTGCGAAAAAATGCTGCCGCAGATTTCCATGACGAGCTTGGACATAAACTTACGGTAATCTCTCTTTTTGCCAACGTGGTAAAAAGTAGGCTTGCTCCTGAACAGAAAGACCTAACCACTTATTTAGAAAAGGTAGTGGACACCTCCAACTCTTTATATCTTTCCATGAAAGACCTCCTTTGGGTACTTGACCCTAAAAAAGACTCTATCTATGACCTTGCACTCATGCTCAAAGACTTCGGAGACCAACTTTTTGATAAAAGTGGAGTAGATTTTATGGTGGAAGGCTTTCCCGAAAGTATGAAACCCTATAACCTTCAGATGTACCAAAAAAGGCATATTGCCTTAATGTTTAAGGAAGTTATGAATAATACAATGAAGCACTCTAAATGCAAAAGTGCTTTTCTCTCTTTTGAGTGGAATGAAGAAAAACACCATCTCATTATTCATTTTAAGGACAACGGCATAGGATTTGACCCCAATGATACCCTCTCCGGAAATGGACTCCTTAACCTTACTGACCGCGCAAACAAAATAGGAGGAAATCTCGAAATCCATTCAGAAAAAGGAAAAGGAACCGAAGTTATCTTAGATATTACCTTCTCTCAATTTTCTGATACGAATGGAAATCTTTTTCATAGAATCAAAGATTATCTTGAAGGAAAAACGCATATCAATGGAAAAGCGATTACATTCTTCAAAAAAGATAAGAACAGTGAAAAAGAATTCGAAAAAATATAGCAACACATACCGACTGCTTATCCAGAAAATCCCTAACTATCAGCACCGCACCAAATCCTAAATTTTCAAAAAATTAGTGGTTCTCTAAAATAAAAAACTCACTTATTTAGTTTTACTTTTGCCTCATCTTACACCGTCAATATGAATATTCTAAAATTATTGCTTCTAACACTCATTTCCTTCGGCAGCTTGTATGCGCAAAGACCCTATTATCGCCCGCAAGTCCATCAATTCGATATACAATTAGGGGCGGGGCATTACTTGCCGGGTGAAGGAGATATGCGTAACCTCCGCCCTTGGGGGGGGAGTCCGCTCAACGGGATTCGATACCACTATCATACCGACCACAAAAATGCCATTAGAGCAGGCTTCTTTTACCGAAAACAACATTTTCTATATAAAGAACCCGGCGATGTTTCTACGCCTCACGCTTGGAATCTATTGACTCTCGAAGCCAAAGCTGGCTACGAAAGGAAGTTAAACCTCCGAAAGTACCAAATTTATGGAGGGGCTGACCTTATCGGCTCAATGAGAACCTATAAGGCTGATACAGATGAAATAATGAACTCTTTCCAATATGGAGGAGGAGTATTCTTTGGGGTAAGGCGATATTTCAACGAGAACTTTTCCTTAGCGGTAGAGAATGAACTTCATTTCCTGATAAACCCCGACTCGAAAAACCGACTTTCTCCTCAAGAAATAGGAGTTAATTTTCTCCAAATAACGATGAGCTATCATGTTAAGAGAATGAGAAAATCTTGTGCTTGCGGAAGACCCGGCTCCTGATAGAAACAAAAACCGCCTTATCTGCTCTTTCCTTAAAGCTAAATCGTAAGGAAAGGGGTAAAATATAATCCGAATAGTACTAGGTTTAAGGCTTATGGCAACAAGTTGTCTTCACCCTACCAGATTCTGTGGAAAACTCAGGACTAAGGTAGGGAATCCCTAAGTTTAGCCCCCTAAGAATTAGTAAAAGTGCCATCATTCCAATAAAAACAGGAACAGCTTTAAGGAGTTTTTGACGAAAAGGCAAAGAAATATGATGACCTAGTACCCCAAGCAGGAACATCACTGGAGTAGTGCCTAAGCCAAAAATAGCCATGTAAAGCGCGCCCTGCCATAGACCACTCGTCGCTGCAGCACCAGCAAGTGCTACATATACTAATCCGCATGGCAGAAAGCCATTGAGGATTCCTACGACAAAGGTCGTCCCAAGGTGATTACTCCGTAACCCTAATCCTATACGTGTTTGTAGAGGATAGATAATCCACTGATAAAACTTCTGAAAGGGAGAAAATCGCTTGCTAAAAACGGGAAAACACAACGCAAAAAGCAACAAAACACCAAGTGCTACAGAAAAACCCTGCTGAAATCCCGCAACCAAAAACACCTTCCCAATTCCTCCAAAAATAAGCCCCAATAAACTGTACGTAAAAACCCTCCCTGCATTATAAGATAGAGCTTTTGCAGTTTTCATTGTATTTTTACCGGAAACCGACATAGTAAGCACAAGCGGTCCACACATGCCCACACAATGAAGACTACCCATAAAACCAACCATCAAAGCCGAAAGAATAAATGGTTCCATTTTCTAAGGATAAATCATCAGATTTTTTTCGAGATAATACTCCTTCTCATTTCCTTTCCACTCCATATTTACCTTATAATATCCCTTTTTAAGTTTTGGAGTTTCAAGCACAAGCCTCCCGCTATCTCCAATAGCAGAAGTATATTTTTGGTCATTTTTAGCCTCTGCCGGACAATAAAAGTGTATGCTTACCGGAGTACCTTTCATAGAATCCGGAAATTGAATAGACACACTCCCTCCTGCATATTGAACAGACACTTTTTCCTTAATCGAAGCAGCATTCTTTGTCGCATCTATAATTTGCTGAAACTTTAACTCTTTGGCGTAATAATCCGGAGCCACTAAATCAAAGTTTGTTTGCATTGCCTTGTATCCAAGTATTGAGATAAAGACAACAAAACTAAGAAAAAACAAAAAAACAAATCGAGCATAGTTCATTTTTATACTATTTAAACAGAATTAATATTACCCGAAGGCATTGTTAGGCTCTCATTCATTAATTTTGGATATTACCCTTATCCTTTTTGCCTATACACAAAAATCTCACAGAATCACCCCTCAAAACCTTACAAGCTACCCGATAGGTCCGAGGAAAGTTGTTTTTAACGTTTTAATTTTTTCCTCTCCGTGATATAAACTTAGTTTTATATCGGTTTTGCGTTTTTTTATCTTATCCTTGTGATAAACTACAAAAAAAGTAACCTCTGCATATCCTTCCTTTTTCACATTAATCTCCGGATGCCCTCCTATATACCGAATTTCGGCGGAAGAATCATCTGGCTTAAGTGTCATTGGAATATCATTAAAGGTCTTATTTAATAGCTTCAAAGTATAGAGATTACTAACACTATCTGCGCCTACTTCCTGATAAAGCATTCCTTTTGCTCTCATTATGGTAGTATCAATATCTGTACGTGTATATAATAAGGCACCTAATACGATACACAGCAGTATTAACACTACACCATATACCTTATTTCGGGGAGTAACCGTAAAAGGTTTACCCTCGGCAATACTATTTTCAGAAGCATACCGGATTAATCCTCTTGGCTTCTGGATTTTATCCATTACGTTATCACAAGCATCAATACAAGCCGTACAATTTGTACACTCCATTTGTGTTCCGTGCCGGATGTCTATGCCGGTAGGGCACACATTCACACACAAATTACAGTCAATGCAATCGCCAATCGTGCGGGTTTCATTTTTTCGCATTACTCCTCTCGGTTCTCCTCTTTTATAATCATAAGCTACCATAAAAGAGTCTCTATCCATCATCACGCCTTGCAGCCTTCCATAGGGGCAGACTACGGTACAAGCCTGCTCCCTAAACCAAGAAAAGAGAAAAAAGAAAATCCCTGAAAAAATCAACATTAAAGAAAAACCCACAACATGTTGCGAAAATGGCTCGGTAATAACCTTTATTAACTCATCTATTCCGATAATATAGGCAAGCAGCGCATTCCCCACCAAAAAGGATATTGCAAAAAATATAATATACTTAGCTCCCTTTTTTAATATTTTTTCTCTATCCCACGGAGCCTTATCCAAAGCCTTTTGTTTGGGCGCATCTCCTTCTATCCAAAACTCTATCCTTCTGAATATCAAGTCCATAAAAATAGTTTGCGGACATACCCAACCACAAAACAACCTCCCAAAAGCCACAGTAAAGACAATAATGAATACAAAGGTAGTAATCATACCCAGCCCAAAAAACAAAACATCTTGGGGCCAGAAAATAAATCCAAACAGAATAAACCGCCTTTCTGGGATATTAAACAGAAATAAAGGATGTCCGTCAATCTTTATAAAAGGTACAATAAACAAAACAAGAACATACAAAATCGTCAGAATCGAACGGATATTATAAAACCGACCTTGCGGCTTGTGTGCATATACCCAAGAACGTTTCCCTTGTTTATCAACAGTAGAGACCCTATCTCTGAAGGACTCTCCTTTGTCATATTTACGTTCAGCCATAATCCATGAACTACTAAGATTACAAAAAAGTTTAAAAAAAATAGGGAACAGTTTAGATTCTGTCCCCTATGCACAATACAAATATATATCTTTATTTTTTGGGAGAATCCGCACCGGTTTTGGTGGAATCAGCAGACGGCGGAGCAGCAGAAGCAGTAGTTTCTTCTTTATACAAATCGCCCTGAGGTTCCTTTGCTTTTGGAGGATTAGTTCCTTTGAGAGACTTAATAAAAGAGGCTATCTGCGCTATCTGTTTAGGGCTAAAATTATCTTTCCATGGAACCATTCCCTTTTCAGGGGCACCGTATTTGATAAGTTTAAAAACATCTTTAATACTTCCTCCGTGTATCCAATATTCATCTGTAAAGTTAGGTCCCACTCCCCCTTCCCCTAGGCTTCCATGACAAGTTACACAATTAACAGTATAAAGCGACTTTCCGGCAGAAATATCAGAAGCATCGGCAAGTAGTTCCACACTATTTTCATCAATCGCCTTAGTGCTTCCGCCGGAAGATTTTTTCATATATTCAGATTTAGCGATTTC
This sequence comes from Bacteroidota bacterium, assembly GCA_963169475.1. Taxonomy (GTDB): domain Bacteria; phylum Bacteroidota; class Bacteroidia; order J057; family J057; genus JAAFHL01. The sequence goes on from CAUJFT010000306.1 coordinate 12,464, forward strand.
CCCTTCATTGACGGCAATATTATACTCCTCTTCAGAAAGCGGAGCAGTATATACGATATGATATCTCCATATATAGATGGCAGAGAAAAGAATCGAAACATAAAATCCATAAAGCCACCAAGGCGGAAGGCTATTGTCTAACTCCCTGATTCCGTCATAAACGTGGTCAAGTTGAATATTTTTTTCTTCTTGTAACGATTTAGAATCATTGAAACGCTCCCACCAACTCAAACGAACGCCCCCTTTCTCCGCGGCGAGGCGGTTTTCGGCATTAAAGAGACGCGAAAGCCAGAGGATGGCAATGCCTAAAATAACTAATATCTCACATATAACTACAACAAATAGTATCCAAAAAGAAACATCAAATACATTTATGTTCCCCTTCATAATATTTTCTATAGCTCCTCCAGAAGCAACAGCCGCAGAATCAGCAGGAGCTTGTGCATATACACTTCCTAAACTTAACACTCCCGCTAAGAAGAAAATAATCAAGGAATTAGCGGAGGTATTATTTTTATTATTTTGGGGAGTCTCCTTAAACAAATTGGGCAAATTAGCCATTGCAACCAATAATGCAATGACTACGAATAGCAGTACTAATGCCAACACTCCCATAACGCCAATGAGAGCCGGCGGGGTAATAGGCGTACTCTCGCCCGTATAGTTTTGAGCATAAAGCCCTCCGGTAGTAATCATCATCAGGAGCAGGCTCAACCCTTTTTTATTCTGAATATATTTCATGATTTTTAGCATTATAATCTTTATTCTTAATTAACTATCTGTTCCATCATTCATAGGCAGATGCTCCATCTCTTCAACCGTTTTTTTCTCCAATTTAAATACCCATATCAATACTAAGATAAACAAGGGGACAAAAATTGCGAGGGAGATTAGCGGATAAGTCTCAACGCCCACGATGCCTTTTAAATAATTTACAAATCTCATTTCCCTTTTACCTTATGGATTAGAAGTACTTGCATTTTTAATGTCTTTACCCATTCTTTGAAGGTAAGCAATCAGTGCTACAATTTCCTTCTCTTTCTTAGTAGTAATCTTATCCTTTTTAAGGCTTTCTACGATATGCATTGCTTGTTCATCTAACTCCTTATTTGCTTGTTGGTCATAGCCCTCTGGATACGGAACACCAAGCGTTTGCATAGCGCGAATGATACCTTCCGTTTTAGATTTATCTATTTCATCATCAAATAACCACGGATAGGTAGGCATGATAGAACCCGGAGCCATAGAGCTAGGCTCAAGCATGTGATTATAGTGCCAAGAATCCGGATATTTACCTCCTATTCTCGCCAAATCCGGACCGGTACGCTTAGAACCCCATTGGAAAGGATGGTCATATACAAATTCTCCGGCTTTAGAATATTCTCCATATCTTGCTACTTCATCTCGGAAGGGGCGAATCATTTGGGAGTGGCAAAGGTAACACCCCTCTCTCTGATAAATATCCCTTCCATGAAGTTCTAGCGGGGTATAAGGCTTCACACTCGCAATCGTGGGTACATTTGAGTTTACAAGGAAAGTGGGAACTAGCTCTATCAACCCTCCGATTGCCACTACTACCAAACTCCCAATCAACATCTGAACAGGTCTTCTCTCAATCCACCGATGCCAATGCTCTCCGCTATGACCGTTAGCCGTAGCAACAGACAAAGGCATAGCCTCCGCCGGCTCGTTCGCAATGAAATCGCCCATCTTTACGGTCTTGACTAAATTGTAAATCCCTATCAAAACTCCCGTTAAGAATAATAATCCTCCTAAGGCACGAAGTGCGTACATCGGGATAATATAATTCACCGTTTCCAAAAACTGATATTGTAATTGACCTTCAGGGGTGAATTGCTTCCACATCATACTTTGGGTCCACCCTGCCCAATACAAGGGAACAGCGTAAAACACAATTCCTAGCGTACCTATCCAGAAGTGGGTATTGGCAAGCCCTTCAGAATATAATTTAGTACGGAACATTTTAGGGATTAACCAATAAATAACCCCAAAGGTAAGAAATCCATTCCAGCCTAACGCACCCACGTGAACGTGTGCTATCGTCCAATCCGTATAATGACTAATTGCATTGACGTTTTTTAGCGAAAGCAAAGGACCCTCGAAAGTTGCCATACCGTAAGCCGTAATTGCCACTACCATAAATTTCAGAACGGCACTTTCTCTCACTTTATCCCAAGCCCCTCTAAGCGTAAACAATCCGTTAATCATTCCTCCCCAAGAGGGAGCAAGTAGCATCACAGAAAACACCGTCCCTAAGGACTGCGCCCAATCTGGCAAAGCTGTATAGAGCAAATGGTGGGGTCCTGCCCAAATATAGATAAAAATCAATGCCCAAAAGTGTATGATAGAAAGACGGTAAGAATATACCGGTCTTTCGGCAGCTTTGGGGAGGAAATAATACATCAATCCTAAGTAAGGAGTAGTAAGGAAAAATGCCACCGCATTATGACCATACCACCACTGCACAAGCGCGTCCTGTACTCCTGCATACCATGAATAGCTTTTGAATAGCGAAACAGGAATCTCAATAGAGTTTACGATATGTAGCATCGCAACGGTAATCCAAGTAGCAATATAAAACCAGATTGCCACATAAAGATGCCTTTCTCTCCGTTTGAGAATCGTTCCCATTAAATTAACGCCAAATATCACCCATACGAGGGTAATCGCTACATCAATCGGCCATTCTAACTCTGCGTACTCTTTTGAGGTATTAAACCCCATAAGTAAAGTAGCGGCGGCAGCAGCAATGATAAGCTGCCAACCCCAGAAGTGAACCTTACTGAGGGTGTCGCTAAACATTCTTGCTTTACATAAGCGTTGTAAGGAATAATACACGCCCATAAAGATACCGTTTCCAAAAAAACAAAAAACGACTGCATTCGTATGAACCGGGCGCAGTCTCCCGAAAGTGATGGGTGCAAAGCCAAAATTAAGAGAAGGCCATACAAGTTCCAGGGCAATCCACAATCCAGCAAGCATACCGATTACTCCCCAAAAAAGAGTAGCATATCCGAATAGCTTTACAGTTTGGTTATCATAATAGAATTTTTCCATTACGCCACCGCCGGAATTGTGTAAATCAGCGTTTCTGTTTAAAGTAAAATCCATAATATAACTATAAAAAAATAAAAAAAAATTACACGCCTTAATTTTTAAGGTTTGGAGTCCCCTCAGTTGGGGAAACTTCTATTGGGGACTCCTTATCATGGTTATCGCGTTTACCCGGGAGGGCTTCGTTCTCAAATAATATCCTGACAGCAGGTGAATAGTCATCATCAAATTGCCCGTTTTTTACGCTCCATAAATAGGCTAACAAAAAAAAACCTGCAATACTTAAACTCGCTGCCAACAATATCACGATTACGCTCATATCTCAAATGAATTAATAAGTGCTGCAAAATTAGAGAATACCATTTGTATAAAACCTGACAAAAATCATGTTTTATTAATATTATGTCTTTTTTTCTACATTTTTCCAAAAAACTTTAGCCTTAATCCCTCCATTGTACTTAATCCATAGGTAATGAGTACGATGGAGATAGAGCTTGCAGGCATTAGGATTGCTGCAATCAAGGGAGAGAGTGTCCCCTGAACCGCGTAAGACAATCCTACAATATTATAAAAAATAGAAATCACAAAACTAATCAAAATTACCCGTTTTCCGCTACCAGCAAAACGTATAAAATCCAATAAGCGCGAAAGGCTACCCGCTTCAAGCACTGCATCTGAAGCCGGAGTGAAATTATTAATTTTTTCCGATACAGAAATACCCACCTCACTTTGTTTTAGTGCTCCTGCATCATTCAGTCCATCTCCAATCATCATTACTCTTTTTCCCTTCTGCTGTAGGCTATAGATATAATTCAATTTATCTTCAGGTTTTTGATAAAACAAATAGGTCGGTTCCTCCCCTAATTTCTCTATAAGCGATTGCCGTTCTCCGTCATTATCTCCTGATAATACAACGATGGAATAACGCTCCTTTAACCGCTGAATCATACGAATAACCCCCTCCCTGTACCGATTTTTTATAGAAAAACACCCTTTATATTGCCCATTTATAGAAAGGTGAACCGTGGGAACTATCTCTTCAGTTTCCTCATCTCCTAATACAAACCGCCTACTTCCCGCCTTGACGATGTCTCCGTCCACTTTTCCTAGAATACCCTGACCCGTAATCGACTGAAACCCGTGTAGCACACCCGTAGGTATCCGATTAAGATATTTTTTTACTGAAAGGCTAAGCGGATGTTGAGATTGGCTGACAAGCAATGCCACTGCTTGGCTTTCTACCGAAGTGAGTGGCTCTCCATGAAAAACTACTTCATTCTCATCTTGCATTGTAAGTGTTCCCGTTTTATCGAAGACCAAAGTATCTGCCTGTATCATTCCTTCCAAAACTTCCGCGCTCCTGAGATACAGTCCGCTACGGCTCATTATTCTCAACACATTTCCATAAGTAAAGGAAGACGAAAGTAGTAGCGCGCAAGGACAAGCAACGATTAGAATGGCAGTAACCGAAGGCATAATATTAGCCGGATTCGTTTTGTACCAATAAATAGCAGTAACCAACGCAATCCCAAATAAAATGAGGGTAAAATATTTGCTTACTACATGAACAAATGAAGTATGTTTATCTTCAAATTTTTTAAACTGATGTTTATTCCACAAATCGGTTAGGTAACTTTGGGCAACTTCTTTACTCACTATAATTTCGATATTTCCTCCCGTTTGCTTCCCTCCCGCATACAACAGCTCTCCCGTTTGCTTATGTATGTGATTACTCTCTCCGGTAATAAAACTGTAATCAATCCGTGCTTCTCCTTTGGATAATATTCCGTCTGCGGGAATAAGTTCTCCATCATGAATCAACATTATATCTCCTGTTTTTATATCTGGGAGCCTAACAGACACCTCGTCTTTATCCACAAGCGTTGTAACTGCTATCGGAAAATAGGAGGTATAGTCTCTATCAAAGGAAATTGCCTGATACGTTCTATCTTGAAGAATCCGACCAACAAGCATGAAGAAAATAATCCCGCTTAGAGAATCAAAATACCCGGAGCCGGTTCCCGTCAAGACCTCAAACACACTGCGACCAAAGGTAATGATTAATGCTAAGGCAATTGGAATGTCAATATTCAAAAAACGATTTTTTAATCCTTTCCAAGCTGCCAGAAAAAATTCAGAACCACTGTAAAAGAATGTGGGTAAAGATAAACCCAAATTTAAATACCGAAAAAACCCAGAAAGCTCCTCTTCTATATATCCATTCATCGAAAA
>CAUJFT010000307.1 GCA_963169475.1 Bacteroidota bacterium
TCTTCCGTCAGGAGATTGGGTTCTATTGAGGATATTCGTATTCTATCTATCCCTTCTACTTTATCCAACGCTTGAATTACGTCTAAAAAGCTATGCGGTTGGCCTTTACCATAATCTCCAATATTGACCCCGGCAAGCACGATTTCACGAACTCCTTTTTGAGCAATCTGATTCGCATTCGCAATGATATTTTCTAAAGAATCACTTCTACTCTTACCGCGCGCAAGGGGAATCGTACAGAAAGTGCATTTGTAATCACAGCCGTCTTGAATTTTCAGATAAGAGCGCGTCCTATCTCCCAATGAATAGGCATCTTGAAAGGTGCTTACTTCCTGAATACCCGAATTATACACACAAGGGTTTTCATGTTTTTGCATATCACCAATTAGCCCAAGGATACGAAACTTATCCTTCGCCCCTACGACTAAATCTACTCCGGGTATTTCGGCTATTTCATAAGGCTTAAGTTGCGCATAGCAACCCATCACTACAATATACGCGCCAGGGTTTCTACTAAGGGCATTTCTGACAATATAACGACATTTTTTATTCGCTTCTTCCGTTACTGAACAAGTATTGATTACATACACATCTGCATTTTCTTCAAAGGTAACTTTATGGAAGCCCGCATTAAGAAATGACCTCCCAATAACGGAGGTTTCCGAAAAATTGAGTTTACAACCCAATGTATAAAAAGCAACAGTATTCATGTATAAACAAATTTCAGCTACAAAAATACTGAACTTTAGTGGGACGACAAAATTTATAAACCCCAGAAAAATCTACCCTAACTTTTCTTCCGATGTAAATTTCGTTATCTCCGCTACCTCAAAAAGCCTTTGAAATACTCTTTCTTGCAACTCCTTTGGTCTTTCTGTTTAACGAGGGAAGTGTTTCAATCTTATTGTTGTTTCCTAACTTCTTCCATAAGCGTTTCTTTCATGGGTATAACTCCTGCACCTTTTTCATACACCATCTTGCCACCGATATGAGAGCCATAACCCATTATGAATATAGTCGCCCATAAAACAACAACAAACAAGAGATTTTCAAGCATTTTCCACCGTCCTATTCTTAGTTTTGCCCATAAAAATAATAGTCCTAATAACCATACACAAACCCACCCAAGACGGGCGTGTAACTCCATCATTTTGTGGATTTCAGGAGTGTGAGCGACATCAACCTCTGCTTGCTGACCGCTGAAAATAGCTATCCCCGTAAATAATAATCCTGCAATATGAATTATTTCTATCAAGGGGTTATACTGTAAGTCCTTTTTCCAGAACGACCACGCATATAGCAATCCCGATAGAATAATAAGTACTATGGGAAAGTGTACAATAACCGGATGGAAAGGCATATTTTATTTAATTTAGGCTTGAGTTGTTCTATGATATGAGATAATATCACTCAAAATGTCATCTAAATCATACGCAATAGTATATCCAAGCGTATCGCACAACTTGGTGATATCTGCCGTTCGTCTATCCATATCCTCAAATCCAGGTCCGTAGGCTACTTCATAAGGGATATGTACAATTTGGGCAGTGCTTCCGGTCTTTTCGATAATTTTTTGGGCAAGATCATTCATCGAAATCTCAAAGGGGTTTCCGATATTAAACTCCTCTCCAACTCCTTTACCAGTAAGCATGAGTTGAGTAACCGCCCTAACTGCATCATTGACGTGCATAAAACTTCTTAATTGCTCTCCTGTTCCAAACACTCTTATCTCTTTTCCTTCTAATGCACCCTTTACAAAATTAGGGATTACCATTCCGTATTGAGAAAGCTGACGGGGACCAACAGTGTTAAAGAAACGCGCAATGACTACCTCCGTTCCAAACTCTTTATAGTAAGCAAAAGACAGGAACTCATCAAGCGACTTTGTGTTAGCATACGCCCAGCGATGATTTTTGGTGCTACCTTCTACCCTATAATCAGATTCTTTTAGCTTTCTAGTATGAGAGGCATCTAATAAGTCCAAACTTTTGCCGTAGGTTTCAGAGGTAGAAGCTATCAATACTCTTTTTTTATATTTATTCACAAATTCAAGGACGGTATCAATCCCTCTAATATTATCCAATACAGAAAGTACCGGATTGTCCATGATAAACTTTACCCCAACGGGAGCAGCAAGATGATAACAATGGTCGCACCACTGAATCAGTGTTTCCATCGTGGCTTTATTAGTAACCGTATCCTGAATAAACTCAAATCTGGAATCATCCAAGAAAGGGGTAATATTTTCTACTCTACCAGTAGTAAGGTTATCTACTACTTTTACTTCATAATTTTCGCCGGCATTCAAAAAATATCCAGCAATATTAGAACCGATAAACCCTGCTCCGCCAGTAATTAATATTTTCATGCTTCAGTAATTTAATTTTTGGGGATTAGAGCCTTGATACTTAGACGGAATTTCCCTGATTTTGGGTCAATGTCTAATAATTTCACCTTAACTTCTTCTCCTAATTTGAGGAAGTTTTCTACTTTATCCACGCGTTGATGTGCAATTTCGGTTACGTGAACCAATCCATCTTTACCTGGTAGAAACTCAACAAAAGCTCCAAATGGCTGAATCGAGCGAACTTTACCAGAATAAATTTCTCCTACTTCTGGGATTTGCACAATATTGCGAATTTGAGCTACTGCCATTTCAACCCCCTTTGCATTAGAAGAAGAAATCGTTGCAGTACCCACAGTATTAGTACCCTCTTCGAGTACAATAACGGTTTCCGTTGTTTTTTGGATTTCCTGAATTACCTTACCACCCGGCCCGATTACTGCGCCGAAATATTCATGCGGAATATTCATTACAAAGAACCTTGGTGCAAAAGGAGACAGTTCCTCCCGGGGTTGATTCATTGTCTTGAGCATTTCACCGAGTATGTGCATTCTTCCGTTCTTAGATTGGGCGAGTGCTTTTTCGATAATTTCATAGGAAAGCCCCCTAATTTTTATATCCATTTGGCAGGCTGTAAGTCCTTTTTCCGTTCCAGCAACCTTAAAATCCATATCGCCAAGGTGGTCTTCGTCTCCAAGTATATCGGAGAGTACCGCAAAGCCTCCATCAGCCATAGTGATTAATCCCATAGCGATACCCGAAACGGGACGAAGAATTTTTATCCCTGCATCCATAAGGGCGAGCGTTCCTCCACAGACGGAGGCCATGGAGCTTGAACCGTTAGATTCAAGGATATTAGACTCAACCCGTATTGTATAGGGGCTTTCAGGGATAACGACTTTAAGAGAACGCTCTGCCAGGTTTCCATGCCCAATTTCCCTTCTGGCGGGGGCGCGATTAGGCTTTACTTCTCCGGTAGAGAACCCTGGGAAGTTATATTGAAGCATAAATGTTTTTGAGCCGATTACCGTTGGAGAATCAATCGTTTGTTGGTCTAATTTAGTACCTAAGGTAACTGCGCAAAGGCTTTGGGTTTCGCCTCTTGTAAAAAGTGCTGACCCGTGAGTACGGGGGAGAAAAGCGACTTCACAATCAATCCTACGAATATCGGTAGTAGTACGTCCATCTAAGCGGATTCCTTCTCTTACAACCACTTCTCTTACGATTTCGGACTGAATGTGTTTGAAGTATGTTTTGAGATAGGTATCCAGATATTCAACTGTGTCGGAATATTTTTCTTTTAGTGCGGTTTTTGCGGCATCGTATGCTTTACCGATTATTTCTTGTCTATCTTGCTTAGACATTTTTCCTCTTGCCACCTTATATAAATCTTCGGCAACGAGAGCTTTTAATGCTGCTTCTAACTCTGGTTTTTCTTCTAAGTAGGCATACTTTCGGGTAGTTTTTGCTACGGCAGTCCGTATTTCTTCTTGAAAGGTATTCAGTAGCTTAATCGTCTGATGTGCAAATTTCAATGCTTCGAGCATTACCTCTTCTCCTACTTCGACCATTTCACCTTCTACCATTACGATAGAGTCTGAAGTTCCGGCGACCATTAGGTCTAAATCAATCCCTTCCATTTCTGAAAATTTCGGATTGATATAAAAAGTTCCGTTTTTGCGGATAACCCTTACTTCGGCAACCGGGTCTTGGAAAGGAATATCAGAAACCATGAGTGCTGCGGAGGCAGCAAGGCAACTAAGGGCATCAGGTTGCTCGTCTCTATCACTAGAAAGCAACTGTACCATAATTTGGGTGTCTGCGTGGTAATTTTCGGGAAAAAGAGGGCGAAGTGCGCGGTCGATTAGCCGGCAAGTTAGCACTTCATTTTCGCTCATTTTTCCATCTCTCTTGAAGAATCCTCCGGGGAAGCGACCCGAAGAAGAGTATTTTTCAAAATAATCTACTGATAAAGGCAGAAAATCTGTTTCGAGATTAATTTCTTTTTTTGCTACAACAGTAGCCAGCAAGAGGGTGTCGCCGCATCTAAGCGTAACAGCTCCGTCTGCTTGGCGCGCCATTTTTCCGGTTTCAATCTGTATCACACGACCGTCCGGAAGCGTTAAAGACTTTTGAATAATGTTCATTGGGGAAATTTAACTTTTTTAATCCAAGAATATTGAATAAAGCCAATATATAGATATAATTATTTGCTATTAATAGAAATAGTGCAAAGTATTTTTTTGACTTCGCACTCCAAAATAAAATATTATTTTTTACATTTCAATATATAAAAAATGGGAATGAAAGTATTCCCACCTTTTATTATCTCCTGATATTTAGTTCTTTGATAATTGCTCTATAACGACCAATCTCTGTGTTTTTAAGATGGTCTAGCAATCTTCTCCGCTTCCCTACTAACCGCTGCAATCCAATTCGGGTAGAATAATCTTTTTTCTGAACCTTAAGATGCTCGGTCAAGTGATTAATACGGTAAGTAAATAAGGCAATTTGAGACTCTGCGGAGCCTGTATCTGCCACAGACTTTTCGTAACCGTATTTCTCGAAAATCTCTTGCTTTAACTCTTTGTAAATATACATTTCTTATACTAATTTTTGTTTCGGGTGCAAATTTACTACTTTATGTATAAATTACAAGGATTTTATAAACTTTTTTTGAAAAAAAAATATGATATGAGAAAATAAGTAAGTACCCGTTTACTTGTTTAGAGAGAAAACACCTTAGGACTTATTCCCATAAAGTCTATTTTTAGGATATACGCCCCTTTAACATTTTGCGAATCCGATTACATATCACAATCGCTACTTGATTAATATCATCGGATACTTTGAGGGCATAAATACTACTCACAAAAATCAAAATAGTAACTCCACCTCTAAATGTCATGGCAATGAGGGGGTGAAACGGAAAGGGCAGAAATTGAAGTATGAGTATTAATCCGCTCGAAATCAATAGGGCGGTGATGTGTCCTAAAGTATAAGGGTGTATTTTCAAATGCCTCCATACAACCCATGAGTTAAAGACATTGAATAACAACAAGGCAAGTCCGGAGGCAACCCCTGCACCAATCGCTCCCCACAAGGGAATGAGGAAGCTATTCAACATAAAGGTAAGGATTAGCAAAATAATAGAACTAAATAATGTGGCTTTATAATGACGGGAATAAACCACTATCGCATAGTTTACACCATTGGCTACATCTATGAGGCGGGCAAGCCCTACGAAGAAAAAAACAGAAGAAGCCTGTTCAATATCGAGTTTTAGAAGAGTAAGCAAATCTTTGAGGTTAGTAAAAATCAGAATAAAAACCAACAGACCCGCAATAAACCCATTCAGAGACGACTTTGTGTATAGTAGTTTTAGTTCCTCAATATTTTTACGGTTAATATGCTTAGACACAATCGCAGTAACCACCGAATACATAGCGCGCGCAGGGGTATATATCAATTGAGAAAGAAAATAGGCTATTTGATAAATTGCGGCATGGGTCTCTCCCATTAACGCCCCGACTTGAAGTACTCCGGTCTGCTCCATGATAATCACGGCCGAACGAGAAAAGTAATTATAAAAACCGTAAGCTATCGCTATTTTCATAAGGCGGGTTTTGAGGATTCCCAAATTCAATGAAATAGGATACAGCTTTCGCCCCAAAAGATATCCAACCATAACCACCAAACCGATAAGATACCCGCCTGAATATATCCAAAGAAACCCATGAAAACCAATTATTCCTGCCCATAGTAGTACTACGGCTACGGTATGAAAGGAGCGATTACCGACTTCGATAATGGCGGTGGGAACTACAGATTTCATATTAGATTGTGCATAGTTGTTAA
>CAUJFT010000308.1 GCA_963169475.1 Bacteroidota bacterium
ATGATAAAATAAACAGAAGTCTATAAAAATAAAATAACCCGAATACAGAGGTATTCAGGTTATTTTAGGCTGTGTAGAGAATCGGTGCGTTTACACCTTATCTCTGAAAAAATCAATGGTGATTTTAAGCCCTTCTTCGCGGTTTACTTTGGGTTCCCAGCCCAAAATCTCACGAGCTTTGGTAATATCTGGTTGCCGAACTTTCGGGTCATCTTGGGGAAGCGGCTTAAATACAATCTCGCTTTGAGTTTGAATGTGTTTCTTGATTTCATTGGCAAACTCTAAGATAGTAATTTCTGCGGGGTTTCCGATATTTACGGGTTCTATCTCATTACTGAAAAGTAGGCGATAAATTCCATCTACTAAATCACTTACATAGCAGAAACTCCTTGTCTGGCTTCCATCTCCAAAGACTGTCATGGGTTGCCCTGTAAGGGCTTGTCCAACGAGTGCGGGCAATACTCGCCCGTCATTTAGGCGCATTCTGGGACCGTAGGTATTAAAAATTCTAACTATTCGGGTTTCAAGCCCATGATAGCGATGATAAGCCATCGTCATTGCCTCCATAAAACGCTTGGCTTCATCATAAACGCCCCTGAATCCTATCGGGTTTACATTTCCCCAATAATCCTCGGTTTGGGGGTGAATGAGAGGGTCGCCATATACTTCGGAGGTACTCGCACACAAGAAACGGGATTTTTTTTCTTTGGCAAGTCCCAATATTTTATGTGTTCCCATCGCGCCTACTTTGAGGGTTTGAATAGGAAGTTTGAGATAATCTATGGGGCTTGCCGGAGAGGCAAAATGAAGAATATAATCTAATTCTCCGGGTACCCAAGTAAATTCGGTAACATCATGTTTGATGAAACGAAAGTTGTCATTTCCCATAAGATGGGCGACATTATCAGGGTTTCCTGTGATGAGGTTGTCCATAGCAATCACCTTAAACCCTTCGGAGATAAACCGGTCGCAAAGGTGAGAGCCTAAGAACCCGGAACCACCGGTTACTAATACCGTTTTTTTACGCTGAATATTCATATTCGGAGTTTGATAGATTCAATAAAAAGCCCCTCGGAATAGTTTTTATGATGGAAATTTATAGCAATATATTTTGCAGTACCCATGGATTCCCAAACCTGGAGGGGAAGATATAAAAATTAGGCGTTTATTGGGGCATGAATCGTTTTACGCCCAATAGAGTGATAATGAAACCCTTTGTTTTCCATTTCTTCTAAGGAAAAAATGTTCCTACCATCAAATATTACCGGTTGCTTGAGAAGCGTTTTAACCTTATCGAAATCAATGGTACGGAACTCATTCCATTCTGTAACGATAAGCAAAGCGTCTGCGCCATCAAGGGCATCGTAGCGATTAGCAGCATAAGTAACCTCTGGTTTTACGTAGCGTCTTACGTTATCCATCGCTTCGGGGTCAAAGCATTGGACTTTCGCACCAGCCTCTATCAGTTTTTTAATAATCACAAGGGCGGGAGCCTCGCGGATGTCATCTGTATTGGGTTTGAAAGCAAGCCCCCAAACAGCAAGCGTAAGCCCACTAAGATTAGCTCCAAAATGGCTTTGTACTTTGTCCACGATTACTTCTTTCTGAGTATCATTTACTTGCATTACAGCACCTAATATTTTGAAGTCGTATTTGTATTGTTGAGAGGTTTTGTATAGGGCGGAGACATCTTTGGGGAAACACGAACCACCGTATCCTACGCCCGGAAATAAAAATCTTTTGCCAATACGGGTATCAGACCCGATTCCTCTTCTTACGTCATCTACATTTGCTCCTACTTTTTCACAAAGGTTAGCGATTTCGTTCATAAATGAAATTTTGGTGGCAAGGAAGGAATTGGCAGCATATTTAGTAAGCTCTGAACTTCTTTCGTGCATGAAAATCAGGGGGTTGCCAGAAAGTAAAAACGGCTTATATAATTGGTTCATTAAGTCTTTGGCTCTTTCGGAGCGTGTTCCTACTACCACTCTTTCCGGTTTCATAAAATCTTCTACGGCATAACCTTCCCTTAAAAATTCCGGATTGGAGCATACATCAAATTCCAAATTAGTTTCTTTGGCTACGGCTTCTCTTACAAGGTCGGAAGTCCCTACCGGGACTGTACTTTTGTTTACCAATAACTTATAAGATTTCATCACCTTTCCAATATCAGACGCTACACCCAGCACATATTTGAGGTCTGCTGAACCGTCTTCCATCGGAGGGGTTGGGAGCGCGAGGAAGATAATCTCGGCATAATCAACCGCTTCTTCCAGATTGTCAGTAAAGGAAAGCCTTCCTTCGTGAATGTTTCTTTTGAAGATAGTTTCCAATCCCGGCTCATAAATCGGAACAATTTCCTTGCGTAGTTGCGCAAGTTTTTCTTGATTGTTGTCCACGCAAATTACGTCATTGCCGGATTCCGCAAAGCAGGTTCCCGTTACCAAACCCACATATCCAGTACCAATAACTGCGATTTTCATACATTTAAACATTTAAAAAAGTGAATAAAAATTAAAAACGCCGCAAAGGTAAGGAAAATATTCCCAATTTACGTAATTATGTGCCTAAAATCTCATTGAATATAGAAAGAAATAGCTTGCGAGTATATTGTTATCAATCTAAAATGCTTACTCTGGTAATTGAAGTTCGCTTAGACGAAGGACATGTTCGATTGGGGTTTTTCCTTTTACGTCAATGATTTTGAGATTAATAAATAGGTCTTTAGTTTCGCTATCTTCTCTGATTTCAATCATTCCAAAATGATTTTCCTGAAAGGCGTTTCCTATCCTGAAACGGCTGGGTTCTACGTGGTCCCATTTCTCCGTGATTCCGCTGGCAGTAAGGTCAAATAGGGGATACATATTTTCAGGAATAATGGCATTTAATTCTGCATAATGAACATCTCCAGAGATAAAAAACACTCCATTCGCTTTAGTACGCTCGATTAAATCAAACATCCTCCCTTGTTCATACGGAAAATTTGACCATGATTCATAGCCGTTATATTCGGTAGCAAACTGTGTGCTTGTAGCAATAATGCGAATATCTGCCTTTTTTCGC
>CAUJFT010000309.1 GCA_963169475.1 Bacteroidota bacterium
ACAGCAGCCTATTACTATCAGATTTTTCAGAACCCCCAATTCGTTTATGACTTATCGGGGGAAGAAATCATGCCGGACAGTGAGGCACTCATTGCCTTGTTTCAAAACCCTAAATATAACCTTCCTTCGCAATTAGAAGCAGCGCGTGCTGAACTGCTTCGTTTACCACTTTACGAAACCGCAGAGCGTTTGATTCGGTTTTTTCCGGAGCTTCAATATACCGATGCCTACATACAAGGATTGTTAGATACAATCATGGGATTTTATAAACAAAATGAAGGAGGGCTTGCTGAGTTTTTAGAATGGTGGGAAGAAATCAAGAATACTACTTACGTAATCAGCGCACCTGACCCCGATGCAATTAATCTAATGACAATCCATAAAGCAAAAGGACTAGAATTTCCAGTCGTTATTATTCCGTTTTGTGATTGGCCTATTTTTCCTAATAGCGGGAGCGTATTTTGGGTAAATAGCAGTATAAACCCTTATAATCAGTCCGATATTTACCCCTTGAAATATAGCGACGAGTTAGAAAATACCCATTTTGTTCCCCATTTTCAAGAAGAACGTTTTTTGAGCGTGTTCGATAATCTGAATTTGCTTTACGTAGCACTTACGCGCCCTCAATACCGCCTTTACTGCATTACGCCCCTGAAATTTACCAAGGAAGAACGGGACGGAGAGGTCAAAATTAAGACTATTGGAAAGTTAATGTTTGCAGCGTTAGCAGAAATAGGGGAGGGAAAAAGTGAAACCGCCTTAGAATATGTTTTTGGCAAAAAAAATACCTATTCCGAAATCTTAGAGATAGAAGGAAATAAACCTCAAGAGGTACGCTTTCCCTCTGTGTCGGATAATTATCACCCTATATACGATTGGTCAGACATTTTGAGAATAAAAACACATAAAAACAAGATTTATAAAGCCTCTCTTCAAGAATTGGAAGAAAAAATTCAGATAGGAAATCTCCTGCATGAAACACTTCAATATATTTATGTGAAAGAAGATATTCCTTATGCTATTTCCAAAATGATTTTGGAAGGAATTATCCCCAAAGAGAAAGAACAAGAATACCATGAGCGTCTGCATCAAATTGTTAGCTTTCCGCCGGCGGCTGCTTGGTTTTCCGGGGTCGGAGTCGTCAAGAATGAAACCGAAATCATGACAAACCGCGGAGAGGTCCTACGCCCCGATAAAATTATCATAGACGGAAATAAAGTCTCGATTATAGACTATAAAACAGGAAGTTATACCTCAGAGCATAAAACACAACTTGCCTTGTACCAAACTTGTATGAATGAACTTGGCTTTAACGATGTGAAGGGGTACTTGTATTATATTCTTGCCAATAAAGTTGTGGCGATAGAATCCTAACCAAAATAAATAAAAAATCAGAATAGATAAATCTTTAAAAATAATATGAAATCCGGATAAATGGTATGATATTTGTTTTTATTTCTATTCTAATTATCCAAGAATACTTATATTATGAAATTTTATTTTTTTCACAGCTTAGTTTTATTTTTTCTTACCATTTCATTGGTTGCCAAGGCGCAAGTTGCTGCTACACTTAGCCCATTTGAAATGCAGTTTGTAAAAATCAATGATAGTATTTATGTCTCTAAATACGAAGTTACCAATGAAGAATATCTTAAATTTCTGGCTTCAATGGATAAAAAATCAAAATTATATCCCCAAGCCAGTATTGACTCTACGGGTTGGCAGTGTTGCATTAATATGCCGGAATTGGTTAGCTATCATAGGCATGCCTCCTTTAAGGATTATCCAGTGGTAAATATTGCTTATGAAGGAGCCGTGGAGTATTGTAAGTGGCTTACTAAAGGCTATGCACTCGAAGCAGCTCCAAATTTTAAAAAACCGACGTTTCGGCTACCCTCCGAGTTGGAGTGGGAACTTGCTGCCAAGGGCAAAAACACACTCAATATTTATGGATTTGAGGGAGTAGAAATTATGGACGCTAAAGGTAGCCTGAAGTGCAATTTTAAAGACATTACTACTGCAATTTCCGTCAAGAAAAATAAAAAGAAACAAACAATGACAGACCACCACGTCATCACTGCTCCCGTAGAATTTTACGCACCTAATACTTACGGTTTGTTTAATATGAGCGGGAATGTAGCTGAAATGACCCTTGAAAAAGGATATTCAAAAGGAGGAAGTTGGTTCTCTCCCCGCGAAAAAGTAGAGATTGAGCAATTTGAAATGTACGACAAACCGCAGCCCTTTGTGGGATTTAGGGTTTTTATGGTAGTAAAGAAGTAAGGTGATTTTGCAAGGAAGTTTTTGAGTTTTAAAAGCTCTGAAACTTTGTAAATCTCCCTTTTTTGCCCAAATACGAATGATTAATTTGGGAGTGCCACAATATTGCTCGAAGAAAAAACTACCTTTGAGAAAGTAATTGTAACTTTTTTAATCCCCCAAAGACAAATACTTACACTAAATCCAACGTTGATGAGAATGGTGGTATTAAATTTGAGTGGTAATGATAAATTAAAATTGGTTAATGGGTGAATGTAAAAAAGGGGAAAATAAAAATTCTCCTTTTTTGCTTTTATATCCTAATATAGAAGAAAGTACCCTATAAAAATTGTATTTTTACTAAATTTGCCGCTCAAACGCCAAAATCTAATGTTAAAACCATTTTTCATTTTGATAGCATTTCTCCCAATAATGGAAAGCTATGCTCAAAAGATAACTTTTCCCCTATTAGAAAGCCAGCAGTTATACGGAGGAGGAGAAACGGATATTCCTTCTCAACTAATATTGACCACAGATAAAAATTTAGTAATTGGAGGGTATAGAAAATCCTCAAATCCTATAAATGGAACGGATATTTATTTGATGAAAATAGATACTTCGGGGGCTATATTGTGGGATAAACTCATTGAAATGGAGGGCTATCAGGAATTAAGAGGAGTTACTCCTATAGACGGAGGAGAGGTCATATTTGCAGGAGTAACCAATTCCGGTATAGACCACACCGAAAGCGGCGACCCCGAATTTCAGGCTGACGGATTAGGCGGAAGAATAGACAAAAACGGTAACCTCATCTGGATAAAAAACTACGGCGGGAAAGAGGTAGATATTGTTAATGGAATAGAAGCAGCAGGAAAAGAGTGTTTTATTGTGGGTAGTTCTTTTTCCAATGACAGAGATGTACTACTAAATCACGGGGGTAGTGATATTTGGGCTTTTCGGATAAACTTTGAAGGAGAGGTGCGTTTTCTAAAAACAATTGGCTCTACAGGAAATGAGT
>CAUJFT010000310.1 GCA_963169475.1 Bacteroidota bacterium
AATCTAAGGTAACACCCAAGCGCAAGCCGTTTAGCCAATAAGGGAAATCCTCGGTATTCAATACGATTTTCATTTCGTCTCCCCTTAAAGCCTGAACTACCCCGGAGACCATGCCCGAAGGTTTATCATTTTCTATCCCAAATAGGCTAATAGTCGTTCCTGATTGAAAGACGTGCGGCTTCCCAAGATGTGTGGTACGTACTACTTCTACAATGGTTTTTTCGGCCATTCCGATGTAAATCCGTTTTACGGCAAGCGGATACCACGTTACTCCACTCTCGCATTGCGCTTTCAGGGAGCGTTTCAGTACCGTCTCTTGATAAACCCTACGGTCTTCTTCTTTTTCTGCCCTCAATAGTTTCTGAAAGCGTTTGATGGTTTCTTCTGACTTCATTCTTTTTTTATCTGAATACAAATAACGGGAATAAATTTGAATGGGAAACCGTAATTCTATCAGAATGCTGCCCCCTACGAGGCTTTTTATTTTCCTTATACCTTCTTCTGTTAATTCATATAGCCAGTAAACCCATTGGTCTATTTGGGTTTCTAAATTGACTCTATCTGCCGAGGTTTTTTGTTTTTTTATAGAAAGAATTGGATTCACTAGGTTTTTGAAAGGTTGTTCTTCTTTTCCTGAAACCTGTTTTACAGGAATTTTATCAAAAAAATTTTTCTTAACTCCCTTGTACGCCCAATAATTCCGGAAAATTATTCTGAAAATAATATTTAAAAAGTTTTGACTTTAGAAACGCACCAAGCCAAAAGATTCTATCAGATACTAAATATAAAACAAATGTATTACTTTATCATTGGCTTTTAGCATTACTTACAACTCCTGCATATATGTTACTGGTAAAAAACCATTAGACATACATGCAGGAGTTAAATTTGTTAGAGAAAGAATAGCTGCTTATTTCTGGGCAGCAATTTCCTTACGGATTACATTTAGCGCGCTGCCCGCTTTTATCCACTCCAATTGTTGTGCATTGTAGGAGTGATTAGCAAGAATTGTATCTGATGTCCCGTCTTTATGATTCAAGACAATTTCTACTTGTTTTCCGGGAGCCATTGTACTTGTTTTGACATCAATATTATCCTCTTCCTGTATCTTATTATAATCTTCGGGATTTGCAAAAGTCAAGGCAAACATTCCTTGTTTTTTCAAATTGGTTTCATGGATTCTGGCAAAAGACTTAACGAGGACTACTCTTACTCCTAAATGGCGCGGCTCCATCGCTGCATGTTCGCGCGAAGACCCCTCTCCATAGTTTTCATCTCCTACCACGATAGAGCCGATTCCGGCGGCTTTGTACGCCCGCTGTACCTTGGGAACTTCGTCATAAATTTCTGTCAGTTGATTTTTGACGGAGTTCTGTTTTTCATTGAAGAAATTCGTTGCCCCAATTAGAAGATTATTGGAAATATTATCCAAGTGTCCGCGGAATTTAAGCCATGGACCCGCCATAGAGATATGGTCAGTAGTACATTTTCCTTTGGCTTTTATCAATAGCTTTAAGCCCACAAGGTCGCTTCCATTCCAGTCCGGAAACGGAGAAAGTAATTGAAGTCTGTTAGACTCAGGGCTTACAATCACCTGAAGCGCACTACCGTCTTTTGCGGGTGCTACATACCCGGCATCCTCTACCTCAAATCCTTTTGTGGGAAGCTCCTCTCCACT
Organism: Bacteroidota bacterium; assembly: GCA_963169475.1. GTDB lineage: Bacteria > Bacteroidota > Bacteroidia > J057 > J057 > JAAFHL01. Next base: position 1,679 of record CAUJFT010000310.1, read on the forward strand.
TGGCGGGTCTAATTTTACTTTTTCACCCTTTTCATTGACTAAATAATCTGTCAAGGGGTTAAAGGTGAGGTCCCCTGCAATGGCAAGGGCGGTTACAATCTCCGGAGACCCAACGAAGGCATAAGTATTGGGGTTTCCGTCCTGACGTGCCTGAAAATTCCGATTAAAAGAGTGAACAATGGTGTTTTTTTCTTTTTTATCTGCACCCATTCTTGCCCACATTCCAATACAAGGACCGCAAGCGTTAGCAAATACTTTCGCCCCTATTTCGTCAAAAGCGGACAAAAATCCGTCTCTTTCAATGGTATAGCGAATCAATTCAGAGCCGGGTGTAATCGTAAACTCTGCCTTTGTTTTTAGGTTTTTGGCAGCAACCTGCTTGGCGAGACTCACTGCCCGGGATATATCTTCATAGGAAGAGTTAGTGCAAGAGCCAATCAACCCTACTTCGACCTTAGTAGGCCAGCCATTTTTCTCTGCCTCTTCTTTCATTTTGGAAATGGGTGTTGCGAGGTCTGGTGTAAAAGGACCGTTTAAATAAGGCTCCAATTCAGAAAGATTAATCTCTATTACTTGGTCAAAATAATCTTGGGGATTTTCATACACTTCTGCGTCTCCGGTTAGATGGGTACTTACCTCATTGGCAAGGTCAGCTACTTGCGCCCGCCCGGTGGCACGTAGATAACGCTCCATGCTATTATCATATCCAAAAATAGAAGTCGTTGCCCCGATTTCTGCACCCATATTGCAAATAGTACCTTTTCCGGTACAGCTCAAGGAGTCTGCTCCTTCTCCGAAGTATTCTACAATCGCTCCGGTTCCTCCTTTCACTGTCAGAACCCCTGCGACTTTTAAAATAATATCTTTGGCAGAAGCCCACCCCGACAATTTACCGGTTAGCTTTATTCCGATGAGTTTGGGAAACTTTAACTCCCATGGGAGTCCTGCCATTACGTCCACCGCATCTGCTCCTCCTACTCCGATAGCGACCATTCCTAATCCTCCTGCATTTACAGTATGAGAGTCCGTACCAATCATCATTCCACCAGGGAAAGCATAGTTTTCAAGTACAATTTGGTGGATAATTCCTGCTCCCGGTTTCCAGAACCCTACTCCATATTTATTAGAAATAGAAGCCAAAAATTCAAAGACTTCTTTATTGGTATCTAAGGCTGTGCCTAAATCGCTTTTGGCTTCGGTTTTAGCCTGAATCAGGTGGTCGCAATGAACGGTAGAGGGGACAGCTACCCTTTCCCTTCCGCAAGTCATAAATTGTAACAATGCCATCTGTGCAGTAGCATC
>CAUJFT010000311.1 GCA_963169475.1 Bacteroidota bacterium
CTATACCGGCGAAATCAAAAAAGGGATTTTTACGGTAATGAATTATGTACTTCCTTTGAGAAACGTGCTTTCTATGCACTGCTCCGCTAATATTGGTAAAAAAGGAGATGTAGCGTTGTTTTTCGGGCTTTCTGGAACGGGCAAAACTACGCTTTCGGCTGACCCCGAGCGTTCTCTTATCGGAGATGATGAGCATGGCTGGACTTCCAAAGGGGTGTTCAATGTAGAAGGAGGTTGCTATGCAAAATGTATAGACTTATCTAAGGAAAAAGAACCCCAAATCTGGGAGGCTATTAAGCACGGTTCTTTAGTTGAAAATACTGTTTTCATTGAAGGCACCCGCAGCATTGATTTTATGGATAAAAGTCTTACAGAAAATACACGCGTTAGTTACCCGATTGAGTTTATACCTGGAGCGGTTATCCCCTCAGTAGGAGGTATCCCCAAAAATATTTTCTTCCTTACTTGCGATGCCTCTGGCGTGCTTCCTCCTATCTCTAAATTAACTGCTGGTCAAGCCAAGTATCAGTTTATCTCCGGCTACACGGCTAAGGTTGCGGGGACAGAAAAAGGAGTAACTGAACCACAAAAAACATTCTCCACTTGCTTCGGTGCCCCTTTCCTTCCTTTACATCCTGCAAAATACGCCAATTTATTAGGAAAGAAAATCCGTCAGTATAGAACAAACGTGTGGTTAATTAATACCGGTTGGACGGGCGGAGCTTACGGAGTAGGTAACCGTATGAAGCTTTCTTATACCCGTGCAATGATTACCGCAGCCCTTGCCGGCAAGTTAAGCAAAGTAGAGTTTGAAGATTTCCCGATTTTCGGTTTTAGCATTCCAAAAGAAGTGCCGGGCGTGCCTAACGAAGTACTTAATCCCCGCAATACATGGACAAATAAATCTGATTACGATGCAAAATTGAATCAACTTGCAGAAGCTTTTGTGAAAAACTTTGTTCAATTTGAAGCTATCGCGGACGAGGAAACCAAAAACGCTGCCCCCAAAGTATTGGTTAAATAAAATGTTATAAGTTAGTGATGACAGCCCTCTTGTTTGTTCGGGAGGGTTGTTTTTTTTATTCTAAAAAGAGCTTATCGCTTTCATTAGGTTGGTCCTTGTAGGATAAAGGATATTTTGGGTTTACGCCTCTGTAGAGTCTTACACTTTGTAGTCGAAGGTTTGCATGTTTCAAATGCTGATTCAGTCTTTTTCGGGTCTCTCTTTACGGATATGGTTGTTGGCTTTGGTCAATTTTATCAATCGTATTGGTGCAATGGTTATTTGTTTTCTGACCTTGTACCTTACGGAGTATCTTCATTATAGCTTAACGGAAGCCGGATATGCTTTGACTTTTTATGGAATGGGTGCGGTAGGGGGAAATTACCTTGGTGGGTATTTGACGGATAAAATAGGGTATCAGAAGGTACAAATGGGGTCGCTTTTTGGGAGTGGGGTAATGTTGATTGTAATATTGTACCTCAAAGATTTTTATTGGATGTGCGGGATATTGTTTGTTTATAGCCTGATTTCGGAAATGTTTCGCCCTGCTAATTTAATTGCGGTAAAAATCAATAGTGAGGAGCATAACCGAACAAGAGCTTTTTCTTTATTGAGGACCTCGTTTAATCTGGCAATTACCTTCGCGCTTACATTGGGAGGGCTTTTGATTATGCAGGGCTGGTACTTTATTTTTGTGGTAGATGCCCTTACTTGTTTTGCGGCGTTTCTCATTTTATTTTTTTTCATACCGGAAGTCTCCGTACCGAAGGCTTCTAAACCTATTCCTTCTGATACCAACGAGAGTAGTCCTTATCAAGATAAGATATTCCTATATTTTATTGTACTCACGTTCCTTAATGCGTTGGTTTTCATGCAGATTATATGGACAGTTCCATATTTTTTTAAGGAAGTTTATCATTGGACAGAGGATAAAATAGGGGTGGTTAGTGCGATAAATGGTTTTATGGTCATGCTTATAGAGATTCCCTTGATTTTTATGATAGAGCCACGTAAGCCGGCTTTTGAATGGGTAAGGTGGGGTTTGGTCTTATACGGGGTTTCTTATCTTTGCCTTTTGATTCCGCTTACGTGGATTCCCGCAGTACTTTATATGGTTTTTATTTCTTTGGGAGAAATTTTGGTGATGCCGTTTAGTACTTCGTGGATTACTAAACGTGCTACGGAGCAAGGGCAGGGTAAATATATGGGAATGTATGCGATTGCTTATTCTCTCGCTAATACGGTTGCTCCCTTTCTCGGAACACAAATTATCAATCGGTTCGGATATAACGTCCTTTGGATAGCGATTTGTATCATTTCCGTAGGAGTTTGGGGCGGGTTTTATTATATCGAAAAAGAAGAAAAAAGCGCGTAAAAAGGATTACCCCCCTTTTATGCGCTTTTGAATAAGGGGAGATTGCCCCCTTTGGTTTATGGCTGCTTTTTTAATGCTTCAATCCAAGTCAAGCGAAGGTCTTTTTTTACCTCTTTATCAGAGGGCTTGTTTATTTTTACAATACCGGAATTGGCTTCGGTAAGAAAATCCATATTTTTCTCTTTTCCTGTCAGCAGAAAATCATTGATAGCTACTAAATAGACCTTGGTAGATTCTAATTTTTTACCATTTATAGTCCAATTTTTGGTATTAGGGTCTTGAGAAGCATTGTACATTTGCAAATACCCCCCGGACCCTTTATTTTTTTCTCCGGTATCTAATATTTGCTGTAATAGGCTTCCTTTCATTTCTACGGTATAAATGCTTCCTCCGAAAGGCATAGTACGAAGCACGTCATACTGGGTCAATTTTCCGCTCAGTTGGTCATCAATTCTAACCCCTCCACTATTCATTACGGCAATTTCGCAGCCGGGCGTAGCGTCAAACATTGCTTTGGTAATACTTGTTCCTAAATTCGTAGGGTGATTTCGAATCTCGGCTTCTCGTCCATCATATACTTCTTTGAGGGTAGTAACGACTTCTTCCGGATTAAAGCCCTGCGCTTTGAAGGCTGCATTAGATTTTTCGGTCCATTTTGCCACGACTTTTGTAACCTTAGGGTCAAGTGCTACGGTTTTGTCTAATTTTTTTAGGTGAGATTTTACGGTAGTTTTCTTGGTTTTGGTATTATAGGTAAAATCATGGATATAAGCAGTTTTAGCATTGGCATCGGCTTTGGCTATTTTGAGGCTACCGGTATTTACCAGCATATTATCGTGTTCGTGTCCACCCATGATTAGAGAAAGTTTAGGCAACATTCTTGCCAGTTCGATGTCTTCCTGAATACTTAAATGGGTTAGCCCTATAGAAACCTCACATTGGGGAGCCATCTCTTCATAGGTTTTTTTGGCTGCTATTTTAAAATCTTCGTAGCTAACAAAATCTTGTTTGTTTGCAGGAAGCGTAGCCGAAAGAATCCCGATATTGATGGACTGACCCGCCTTGTTTTTTGCAGTTATAATTTTGTATCTTTCAAAAGGGGTAGAAACACTACCCGATACTTTTGCAAATGGCACTTTCTCTCCGCTTGTAAGCACATTCGTTACGTTCGTTGAAATCCATGTAAATTTTGATTCATTGATTCGGTCTTTAAGCTCCGCTTCTTTTATGTCAAATTCATGGTTTCCAAATGCTACATAGTCCACGCCGGCTTCATTCATGCAATCCACCATCTGCGCCCCTGCGATTTTCTTCCCATCAATCTTTACTGTACCCATTACAGAAGGGCTAAGAAAATCACCTGCAAGCATAAGCCAAGTGTTTGGATTCTTTGCTAATGAGGACTGTTTAACTGTAGCTACCCTTGCCATACCCCCTACGGCACCATCATTGAGGGG
>CAUJFT010000312.1 GCA_963169475.1 Bacteroidota bacterium
TAGAGTCTGTTATGATGACAGAGTAAGAGGCTGCGCTTAATCCGGTAATGGAACTTCCTGTTTGCCCATTGCTCCACGAGTAATTAAGGCTGCCGGTCCCTCCAGATGCAGATACCGAAATTGCCCCATTAGTACCTCCACTGCAATTCACGGCTGTAACAAGGCTCGTAATGGAGATTGTGTTTGCAGCTCCCACTATAATAGTATCCGTTTGAACGCACTGATTCGCATCGGTAACTGTTACATGGTATTGATTAGAAGCCCCTAATCCTATCAAAGAATCGGCAGTAGTTCCATTATACCAAAGATAACTATAGGGTGGCGTTCCGCCTGTCGCATTCAGATAAATGCTTCCGGTATTTTGTCCGTTACAAAGTGCGTCTTCTACGGTTGCGTTGAGGGAGATTACGCCACATAGTCCTTTGATTTTATAGACTACCCCATCGCTATTTCCTCCTACGAATAACTCTCCTACATGATTCTGACCAAAGCATGAAAAGTTGTAAGTAGTAAAAGTACCGGCATTGAGATTGCTCCAGCCCCCGGTTGCATTAGGTTCTATTGCCCAAAATTTACCGGAGCAATAATCACAATAAATATATTTACCGTATAAACTCGGATATTGACTTCCTCTATATACATAACCACCTGTAACGGAGCAAGAACCTCCCGTATGGGAGTAGTTAGATATCGGAGGTACATAAGTATTTTGAGGTTGACAACCAGCTGTATTATAGGCAGAATTGGCTTCATAACAACGCCACCCATAGTTTTCGCCTCCGGTACTTGCGGCAGGCTGGAAATTAATTTCTTCATAGACATTCTGCCCAACATCAGCGATCCACATATCCCCAGTAAGCCGGTCAAAACTATATCTCCACGGATTTCTAAGCCCTATAGCCCAAATTTCGGGTAAGGTAGAAGTACTTTGGGCGAAAGGATTGTTAGCGGGAATATCATATAAGTCTCCGGGTGTACTATTATTTACCTCTATCCGTAGCATTTTTCCAAGTAGTTCTTGGGGATTTTGGGCGCGATTTCCAGGGTCTCCGGCACTACCGCCGTCTCCCATACCGATATATAAATATCCGTCAGGACCAAAGTGCATATCCCCTCCATTGTGATTACTAAACGGTTGGGGGATTGTAAGCAAAATTAGCTCGCTATTTACATCTGCTAAATTTGCATTATTAGGGTCCACCGAATATCTTGCCACAACCGTGTTACCACTATTGTTTATATAGTTCACATAAAAATAGCCATTATTAGCATAATTCGGGTGAAATGCTAATCCTAATAACCCCTGCTCATTTCCGGTTGATTTTGTTTTGGCATCAATATTTAGAAAGGAAGGGTTTTGCTTTACCCCGAACGTGTCGCAAATATCAATATACCCATTTTGATTAACGACAAAAAGGCGGCTATCTCCTGCACTTGCAATACAAGAAATACGCGTGTAGCCGGTAGAAAAGATATCTAAGGTGATAAGATTTTGGGAATAAATATTGGTAATAATAAAAAGAATGAGCAATAAGAAAAACACTTTTTTCATCATAATATTTCGTCAAATTGGATAAGATTGTAGCACAAAGATAGGAGATAAATTTGTAAAAAAATAAAAAGTAAAAGCCCTTTTGTGCAATTCTTCTTTTGATAAGATTTTTTTTGTGGAAATAGATAGCAGTCCGTATAGTGAAGCCTATTTTAGTCGGGTATCAGGGGGTATATTCCCCAACAAAAAAGCCACCTTAGTAGGCAGCTTTTTTGTCCCTTTATTCTAATCAGATGAATTACTCTACGACACACTTTCCAGAATATACTTCCTTATTGTATTTAAACTGATAGAAATAAATTCCCTTTGCAAAAGTTGAAATATCAAATGCCTGACTCAAGACAGAGGTAATTTCCCCCGTCCAACGGAGAACGCTTTTGCCTTCCGCATTAAATATCTCAAAAGAGCCTAATTCTCCTTCGCCCCCTGTTATATCCATGTAAATATTCGCATTAGAAGGAATCGGATACAGTGAGAAGGTAATTTGCGAACTCATAGAAATTGCGATTACAGGAGAAAAACTCCAATGCCCATCGGTATCTACCATTTTTAGACGATAATAATTTGTTGCATTTCTATCGGGCGAAACATCAGTAAATTCATACCCATTTTGGGGAAAGGTACTCCCTTTTGCGGTTACTTCTCCAATCTTTTCAAAGAAAATTTGGTCTTTGGAGCGTTCTACCTCAAAGTGAGACATACCATTTTCATTTTCAGTAAGCCAATTTAGGAGATTCACTGCTCCCTCGTTTCTACCATCAAAAGCGACTAAGGTAATCGGAAGCGGAGGAGTACCATTCCCGCCGCCACCAGCACCTCCTCCGGAGAAGGAAGAAATAGAATGCTCAATGTAATGAACGTTAGGATAGGAAGGGGCATTAGTTCCACCTACCCAAGGGGCTAACGCATAGAAAGGATTCCCCCATAGCGAAATTTGGGTATTCGTAATCGAGTTGTGTTGGTCTCCTAACTTCACAGAAGCATCGTATCCCAGCAATTTATAAGATGTAAGGTCGCTTTCCGAAGGGATAGGAGCATAACCTGCAAGCATTATATCACTGTTTAAGTTGGTAAAATCCACATCTTTATAGTAATGTCTTAGCCCCACTAAGGTAGAGGGTTGGGCATTAGGATAAACATCCCATGTTCTAGGGAAAACCCACCATCTACCAGGGTTTAACATTGTATTTACATAAGGTACACTAGCGGGAATATGAACCGAATTTCCTGCGATAATATGCATCTTCACAGAATACTCATTCTGAAGATTTCCGATACTCACTACATTAGGCACTAAGGTATCCCCAATATTTTGACCATTTAGCTCAAGAGACAATAAAAGATAATCATCTTCACAAATACAATAATGAGTCCAAGAGCCTTGAGGTACTGCATGGGTAGCCCAATAATCCCCAACTGCTGATGGAATGTCAGTAGAAGGATTAGGGCGAATAGTGGCTGTAGCGGAGTCACTAGAAGAATAGCACCCGGATATACTTACGATGAACGCATAATAAGTTCCGCTGGTACTTACATTTAGAGAAGGACCCGTACCTAACGGTATTCCGGCAGGGGTATTAGTTCCATACCACTCTATTGTTCCCCCTATACCACTTGCAGTAAGTGTTACACTGCTACTAATGGAGAGATAGGTACAAGCACTTGTTGTAGTAGGTGGACTTACCGGAGTAGCGTTTACGACTACATGTACAGAATCAACCTCGAAGCAACCAGCACCGGTTTCGGCTTTGATAAAATACGTTCCGGTAGTGGCTACTGCATTGGGGGAAGCCAAAGAAGAAGTAGCGGCAAAATCATTCCAATAGGTCAGGGTTGTGCTTGGGGGAAGCGTACTGCCTACCGTTACACCTGCATCGGTAATATCCACCGTTGCAGGAGAACAAACGGCTACGGGGTCAGTAATCACCAATACAGGGGTTGGATTTACCACTACATGTACAGAATCAATATCGGAACAACCTACGGCGGTTTCGGCTTTGATAAAATACGTTCCGGTAGT
>CAUJFT010000313.1 GCA_963169475.1 Bacteroidota bacterium
CCCCCAGGTGTAGCGGGTAAACCCTATCATGCTTCAACATTCTATCCATCAGCAGACGATATGCCTGAACCATAATTTGAGGATTGGAAGCCTTCATGGAAACCACAAGGTTGTAATAATTAAAATCCTCACAAATCTGTATGAACTCCCACGCACTCTCTACCATTCCAAGGGGGGAATCTCCGTAGCGACTCATAATCCTATCCGACAATGACCCGTGGTTTGTGCCGATTCTCATTGCAGTTCCGTATTCTTTACAAATTTTTACAAGTGGTGCAAATTTCTCATATACCCGTTCCAATTCACTTTGGTAGGCTAAGTCGGTATAATCAATATTTTCAAACCTCTTTTTATCTGCATAATTACCCGGATTCACCCTTACTTTTTCTACGATTCTAGCGGCTACTTCTGCCGCGTTTGGAGTAAAATGAATATCTGCCACAATCGGAACAAAACACCCTCTTTGGTTGAGTCCTTTCTTTATTTCGCGAAGATTTTCTGCCTCCTTAATACTTGGAGCCGTAATCCGAATCAACTCACAACCGGCTTCTGCCATTCTTAGGCTTTGTTCAATCGTTTTTTGGGTATCCATAGTATCCGTTGTCGTCATAGACTGAATACGAATAGGATTTTCGCCTCCCATTCTCAAGTTACCGGTCGTTACCTCATGTGTTCTTATCCTTTTATAGGATAAATGTTTGAGAAAAAACATATCGTCTTTATTATTTTTTCTGAAAACGAAAAAAGGACAATCCTTGTTTAGAAATACTTAGAAATGATAGCTAACCCTTAGATTTAGGGAATTAAATTTTCTTATTTTGCAATACTACCCAATAATTATAATGAGGACTACTACCTATTTTTGATTTAGTCCTGTATGTCCAAAGCCTCCTTCACCTCTTTGCGTTTCCTCTAATTGACTGACAACCTCCCAGCCTACCGTTTCATATCTGGCAACTACCATCTGTGCAATCCTATCTCCTTGTAAAATAATAAACGGTTCTTTTCCTAAGTTAATTAGAATCACCTTTATTTCTCCTCTATAATCGGCATCTATTGTGCCGGGCGCATTAGGGATAGAAATTCCAAATTTGGCGGCGAGTCCACTTCTTGGGCGAATCTGTGCCTCATACCCTTGAGGGAGTGCTATATACAAGCCCGTAGAAATAAGGGTCGTTTCTCCGGGCTGAATGATAATAGGAGTTTCGGTTTCCGCTCTTAAATCCATTCCTGCCGAAAGCAAGGTAGCGTATTCAGGGAGAGGATTAGAAGAACGATTAATAATTTTTACTTTTAGCATAAATTATTCAGGTTTTTATTTTAGGGGCTTTAATACTTTTGAGCGTAATAGAATACAAAAAAATTGCCATTGGTACTACTTTACCGATGGCAATTTAATTTTATGCAAAAAGAAGATTAAGCGTCTTCTTTTTTCTCTTCGGAGGAGGACTCATTCTCTTCATTAGAAGAAACTTCTTCTACCACAGGAGTTTCGACTACTTCCTCTACGATTTCTTCCATTACAGGTTTCTCCTCAACAAGGATCTCCGCTTTGGCTACCACACTTTCAACAACGGAAGTTCCTGATTTTTTCTGTCTTCTACTCTTCTTCTTTTGAGCAGCACTTGCTTTACCCGGAGCCAATTCATTAAAGTCCACTAGTTCAATAATAGCAAGCTCTGCATTATCGCCGAGACGATTTCCAATTTTTAGAATACGCGTATAGCCTCCATTACGGTTTGCTATTTTACCCCTAACATTTCCATACAACTCCTTTACGGCTTCCTTATTTTGAAGCACATCAAAAGCCAATCGGCGATTGGGAGTGGAATCTTCTTTGGATTTATTGATGATAGGCTCCACAAACTTACGAAGCTCCTTCGCTTTAGCGAGGGTGGTTTTTATTCGTTTATGTTCGATGAGGGAAATGGCAAGATTTTGCAGCATAGACTTTCTATGTGCTGTTTTTCTGCCAAGATGATTTACTTTATTACCGTGTCTCATGATTACTCAAAAATTTAACTAAAATCTCTACAACGTTTACTCGATATGACTTAAAATCGTATTACTTATTGATACTTGGAAACATCCATTCCAAATTCAAGTTCCTTACTCTGCACCAATTCTTCCAGCTCTGTGAGTGACTTCTTGCCAAAATTACGGAATTTAAGCAAGTCGTTGATATTATAGCTTACTAAATCACCAAGGGTTCTAATGTCTGCGGCACGAAGGCAGTTAAAAGCACGAACAGATAAATCAAGCTCTCCAAGCGGTGTATGAAGGAGTTTCTTCATTTGGAGGTGGGATTCATCTTCCTCCTCTTTTTTCTCTGGCTCTTCTACTCTTAACTTAATGGTGTCATCAGAGAAAAGCATAAAATGACGGATGAGAATATTTGCTGCGTCTTTGATTGCATAATCAGCCTTGATAGTACCGTCTGTAACTATTTCGATTTCGAGTTGTTCGTAGTCAGTACGTTGCTCTACCCTATAATCTTCAATTGCATATTTCACATTTTTGATAGGGGTAAAGATTGCATCTACTGCAATTTCTCCAATAGCAGCATTTGGCAACACATTTTCTTCTGCCGGAACGTATCCTCTTCCTTTGGAAACAGTCAATTCGATGTCAAACTGCATATTTTTATCCAGGTGAGCGATTATATGGTCAGGATTTGTTACTGTAAAGGCATTGGTGCTATCAGCAATATCTTGGGCAGTAAAGACATCTTTTCCTTTGACGGAGACGAAAAGCCTACTTTCTCCTTCCCCCACTTTTTTGAACCTGACTCCTTTAAGATTAAGAATGATTTCCGTTACATCTTCAATAACGCCCGATATTACCGAAAATTCGTGGTCTGTTCCGGGTATTTTAATAGAAGTAATCGCGTATCCTTCTAGAGAGGACAACAACACCCTTCTGAGTGCGTTACCAATAGTATTTCCATACCCTCTCTCCAAAGGTCTGACATAAAAACGGCCGAAAAAATCATTATTTTTTTCGTGCGTTACCTTTTCAGGCATTTGAAAACTTAAAATAGCCATTTACTTTCGTAAATTTTATATTAAACAAATAACTGTAATTAAAACAAACTTTATACTTATCTGAACAGCAGAGAGGTATCCACTGAATAATCAGGGGTTATTTAGAGTACAACTCTACAATCAGGTTTTCTTTAATATTTTCAGGAATATCTTCTCTACTTGGGAGATTTAAGAAAGTTCCTTTGAAGGCTTTGGGTTCTACGGCAAGCCAAGGAAAGCGAGCGGTTGCACCAAGCATACGGGTAATTAACTCTAATCCTCTGGATTTTTCTTCTATCTCAACCACATCTCCGGGTTTTAGCTGGAAAGAGGGGATATTAACATTTCTTCCATTTACCATAATGTGGCAGTGGCTGACAAGCTGACGTGCAGCTCGGCGGGTAGGGGCAAAGCCCATTCTATAAACAGTATTATCCAAACGAGATTCTAACATTTGTAAGAAAATCTCCCCTGTAACCCCATGCTTATGAGCTGCTTTTACAAATGTATTTCGGAACTGCTTTTCTAATAAGCCATAGAGATATTTTGCTTTTTGCTTCTCTTGAAGCTGAATGGAGTAATCCGAAGGCTTCTTACGGCTTTTCCCGTGCTGTCCGGGACCGTATTTTCTTTTTTCTAATGCCTTGGTATCTCCAAAAATGGATTCTTTAAATCTTCTGGAAATTCTCCCTTTAGGACCGGTATATCTTGCCATCTTAAAAAATAATTATTGACTGATTTCCATGAGATATACTAATTTAGTATTAGCAGTGAACTCTCCGGATTTTGATTATTTGAAACGATTAAAATATAATAAAAAACTAAACTCTTCTCTTTTTAGGAGGGCGGCATCCGTTATGAGGAAGAGGGGTAACATCAATGATTTTTGTAACCTCGACCCCTGCTATTCCTACGGAGCGAATAGCGGCTTCTCTTCCAGAACCTGTTCCTTTCACATAGACCTCCGCTTTACGCAAGCCAAGGTCATAAGCTGTTTTTACACAATCAGAGGCTGCTTGTTGAGCTGCGTAAGGGGTATTTTTCTTAGACCCTCTAAATTTCATTTTTCCTGCGGAAGACCATGAAATAACATTTCCTGCCGCATCGGTTACCGAAACGATAATGTTGTTAAAAGAAGTAGTAACGTAAACTCTTCCGACCGCCTCGACCTTCTTTTTTTTCTTAACTACTTTAGATACTTTAGCCATAATTTACTAAGCTGCTAAACTGAGTGGAATAATCCGATAATAAAATTATTTTGTTACTTTTTTCTTATTGGGAACCGTTTTCGCTTTCCCTTTGCGGGTACGTGCATTGGTTTTGGTACGTTGCCCACGAACTGGCAATCCCTTTCTATGGCGAAGCCCACGATAACATGCAATATCAAGTAGTCGCTTGATATTCAATTGTACCTCGCTTCTCAGCGCACCCTCTACTTTTATTTCGTCATTAATAATGCGGCGGATTTCGATGATTTCTGCATCGTTCCATTCCATCACCTTCTTGTCGTGAGAGATACCCGCCTGGTCTAAAATTTTTTCTGCGGTGGGCTTTCCGACTCCGTAGATATAGGTAAGTCCTATAACTCCTCTCTTAGTTTTTGGTAAATCAACTCCTGCTATACGTGCCATACTCTTAACCTTGTCTCAATTTACACTTTGGATTTTTTTTGTTAATTACATACAAACGCCCTTTACGGCGAATGATTTTGCAGTCTGCTGTCCGCTTTTTAATAGAAGCTCTTACTTTCATATACGTATTTCAATAATTTGCTATATACTATTTGTAACGATATACAATTCGTGCTTTGGTCAAATCATAGGGAGGAATCTCCAGCGCGACCTTATCTCCGGGAACGATTTTGATATAATGCATACGCATTTTCCCTGCAATGTGTGCGTTTACCTTATGTCCATTGGCTAACTCCACGAGAAAGCGAGCATTAGGATATGCTTCAAGTACAACGCCATCTGCTTTTATATTATCTACTTTTGCCAAATTAGTTATTCTATATACGTTAAAAAATTGATTTACAAAAATTACTTTCAGTTTATACCTTTTCGATAAAATCAAAGGTAGTAAGTATCTCTGCCTTATCCTTCCTTACCACTATTGTATGTTCAAAATGGGCAGAAGGCTGGCGGTCTGTGGCATAAATTGTCCAATCATCTTCTGCGGTTTTGATATTTTTTCTGCCTGCATTTATCATGGGTTCAATCGCTATTACCAATCCGCTGGGAAGTTTCATGCCTGTTTTCTTTCTGCCATAGTTCGGCACTTCGGGTGCTTCGTGAAGGCTTTTTCCCAATCCATGCCCAACCATTTCTCTGACTACACTAAACCCATAAGACTCTACATAAGTTTGAATAGCGTTGCCAATGTCTCCAACAAAATTTCCTTCTATGGCTTTTTCTACTCCTTTATACAAAGAACGCTTAGTTACTTCTAAGAGTTTTTGTTTTTTTGAAGAAATGATACCCACAGGAAAAGTATAGGCAGAATCTCCAAAATAACCATTCATTAATACTCCACAATCCAGAGAGACGATGTCTCCTTCTTGAAGAACTCTTGACTTTGAAGGCATACCATGAACCACTTCCTCATTGATAGAAATACACAATGTATTCGGAAAGGGGGTCATTTCAGGTATCGGTTGATAGTTTAAAAATGCCGGTACTCCTCCGTTATCCCTTATGAATGCTTCTGCAATCGAATCCAGCTTTAGGGTAGTAACGCCGGGTATCACATATTGTTTGAGTATCCCCAATGTTTGACTAACCAGCATACAACTTTTCCTGATTAGTGCTACCTCCTCTTCGGTTTTCAGAATTGCTTGTCCTCTTCCCATTTACCTATATTAAGAAGTAACTACACCGCTTGCCTGCCGTCCTTTTATTCTACCGGACTTCATCAAACCATCATAATGACGATTTAATAAATACCCTTCTATTTGCTGCAAAGTATCAAGTACTACCCCAATCATAATAAGAAGTGTGGTACCACCAAAGAACTTAGCAAAATTACCGGAAGCACCGAAGAGCGTAGCAAACGCAGGGAGCATAGCCACAATAGCCAACGCAATCGAACCGGGTAGCGTAATTTTTGACAAAATATTATCGATATACTCTGCTGTTTTCTTTCCAGGTTTGATTCCGGGTATAAAACCACCATTACGTTTCAATTGGTCAGCAATCTCATTAGGGTTTACGGTAATTGCAGTATAAAAATAGGTAAATACAATAATCAGAATACTAAAAAAGAAGTTATACCAAAAGCCGGTGTAGTCAGAGAATCCGCTTAATACGGCGGATACACTATCGCTTCCCACCATTTGAGCAAATGTACTAGGGAGGAAAATCAAGGCTTGCGCGAAAATGATAGGCATCACCCCCGCGGAGTTCATCTTTAAGGGAATATACTGTCTTGCTTGGGGCGCGCCTTTTCCCATTTGCATCATCTGCCTTGAACCGACCATTTGACGGGCATAGTTCAAAGGAATCTTACGTACAGCCTGTGTTAAGGCAATTACCCCCATCGTTACAACGCCGAGTACAAGCAATTCGATAAAGAAAACTAGTAAAGCCTTGGTCTGTAATTCAGACCAAAGAGCGGGAAGGAATCCAGAAACTATCCCAATAGCAATAATTAAAGAGGTTCCATTTCCAATACCATTATCAGTAATTCTTTCGCCAAGCCACACAAGAAACATTGTACCTGCGGTGATTAGGAAAATAGTAGTAAACCAGAAAAATGCAGAATCAGAAACCGCTTGTGGGTATTGTCCTCTGAGGTATCCGACGTAAGTTGCAGACTGTCCTAGCGTAATTGCAATCGTAAGAAAGCGGGTAATTTGGTTCATTTTTTTTGTGCCGCTATCTCCCTCCATTCTTAGTTTTTGTATAGCCGGAACTACAGCAGCAAGCAATTGCACCACGATAGAGGCAGAGATGTAAGGCATTACACCTAGTGCAAATAATGATCCTCTTGCAAAGGCCTGTCCCATAAAGGTGTCAAACAAATCAAGTATCCCTCCTCCTGCACCTGCCTTTCCCGAAGCAAAAGCGAGTTGAAGCACATTAGAGTTAATTCCCGGAAGTACGACGAAAGAACCCAACCGATACACGGCTAATAAAAGCAATGTATAAAGTATTCTTTGTCTCAACTCGGTAATACTGAATATATTTCGGATAGTCTGTACCAGGTCTTTCATTTTTTGATTATATTTCGGTTACAGTTCCGCCGGCATTTTCGATAGCAGCCTTAGCAGATGCACTGAATTTATTTAACGTTACGTTTAGTCTTAAAGTAATCTCTCCTCTTCCCAATACCTTAACTAGTTTTCGGGTATTAGAGATTACGCCATGGTCAGCAAGTGCCTCATGATTGATTTCAGTCAGATTATTGTCAGAGGCAATTTGTTGGAGAGAGTCTAGGTTAATTACA
>CAUJFT010000314.1 GCA_963169475.1 Bacteroidota bacterium
CTCGCTTGACAAAAAACTAAGCCAGCAGGAAATATCACTATATGCCTCCAAACATTGGTTTGTACCATTAAAATTATAACTTTTTCCATTAAAAAAATGTCAAGTAGCACTTTGACCCTGTCAATTTATTTCGAATAGGAAGATTAACTCCTTGCAAAAGAGAGGCAGGTTTTTATTTCAAAAAAACCGTTACTTTTGCATTTGCGTATATTGTATATGTTCAAAATGATAATGCTATTTTTACTAAAATGAGAAAAATTAGTTTAAGTATAGTTTTCTTATTTCCCTTTTTGCTAATGGCACAAAGCCTCCTACCCGAACAGCACGGTGGCAGTAAGTCCAGGATACTCAATGTCAAAAATATATCTCACAGTTACCGATACGATTTCTTAAAATTTAATCCGGAGTTAAAAGAAATGTCGCTCACTCAAAGAGTGTGTTCCTCTGTAGAGACGGAGGAAAAGCGAAATGCTTTTTTTGCAGGTGAAAACAAAGAATCCTTTGAGCATTGGATGAAGAGGACTATTGAGGAGGATAAGGATTTGATTAAAAAAAACGGAGTCAATTATATAATCCCTGTAGTAGTACATATCTTATACAGTACAGCCCCCGAAAATATACCAGATGAACAAATACTTTCTCAAATAAACGTACTGAATGATGACTTTAATCGGAAAAACAAAGATACGCTCTATACATCAGCCCGTTTTGCCCCCTTAGCTACAGAGATAGGAATTACCTTTCGGCTGGCAACGCTTGACCCATTCGGAAAACCTACAAATGGCATTGACCGCATTTCTATGAGCGGCTCGCCTTTTTCAGAGAATTATATTAATAATGTCATTAAGCCCAATACCGTTTGGGACGTGAATAATTATTTGAATATATGGGTATGCAGTATAGAAAAAGGGGTGCTGGGTTTTTCTCAATTTCCCCGCTCCTCCGGGCTAGAAGGGATTCCCCTTGATGTTGGGGCGGTCAATACTGACGGAGTGGTCATTAATACCAATGCTTTTGGTACAATAGGAAATATAAAAACACCCTTTCACAAAGGACGAACTACCACTCACGAAGTGGGGCATTGGCTGGGACTAAGGCATATATGGGGAGATGGAGATTGTACAGCTACGGATTATTGTGAGGATACCCCTCCTGTAGGCGGTCCCAATTTTGGGTGTAATCATGGGAAATTGGGTTGTAAGTCTCCTGCAATGGTTGAAAATTTTATGGATTATACCAATGACTCTTGCATGAATATGTTTTCCTTAGACCAAAAAGCACGAGTGATTTCTGTATTAAATAATAGTCCCGAAAGAAAATCCCTTATTCGTTCCAACAAGGCAAATCCGCCGATATCTCCCCCTATTCCATTGATTGCGGCTAACCTTAGATACGGATTAGAAGGTACAGAAATACAATTTTATGATGAGACAAGCGGAGATATACTCAAGCGTAAATGGGAGTTTTCGGGAGGAACTCCTGCCATGTCTTCGGATAAAAACCCCAAGGTTTTATATACTAAAGCAGGGATTTATCCAGTAAAATTGACCGAGACCAATGCCTTTGGGTCAGGAACTACCATAGAAGAAAGGTACATTATAATTCGTAAAGAAGGAGTACGCTTGCCGTTTTCGGTTGATTTTGAACGAGAAGACCTGATATTTAACGGAGAAAACCCCTTGATAAACATGGGAACAGGAGGAGCAAGATGGGCAATGGCAAGTGCTTTGGGAGGCTATGGGAGAAGCGGGGGCGCGTTATATTCCGGAAATTATCATAATAACAAACTTGCAAGTAAAAGCTGGTTTTTCCTCCCTCCTTTGGACTTTTCGTCCGGAGAGCAAACTCAATTAAGTTTTGATTTGGCGTATCGGGGCTTTGGGATTGAATATAGTGATACACTTGGCGTATTTCTCTCCGCGGACAAAGGAAAGACTTATCACGCTATATATTTTAAATATGGAAATACCTTGAATAGAGACACCACTCATAATTTGTTCTACCCTCAACCTGAAGATTGGAAAACAGAAAAAATAGATTTAAGTGAGTATGATGGAAAGCCAGATGTCCGAATCGTCTTTATTAACTATAACGGATATGGGAATAACCTATATCTTGATAATTTGAAGGTGTCTTCCCCTCCGCTTCCCCTGCCAGAAGCAGCATTTAGAGCAGATAGAAGAGAAGTGTGTGTAGGAGAACCTATTCAGATTATAGACGAATCTACTCATAAGCCCTTCCAATGGAAATGGTCTTTTCCCGGAGCGATTATCCCTGCGGATACTATTCAGAATCCGGTAATTTCTTATTCAAAATCTGGGGTATATGATATAATTCTTACCGTTTATAACCAAAGTGGGGGGATTTCCTCTTTTAAGAAGGGCTATATTACCGTAAAGCCTGCTCCTGAAATTCTTGTAGAGGGACTACGCGATACGTTATGCCCAGGCACATTACTTACCTTACACGCAAAAGGAGCTAAAAATTTTGTATGGTCTTATAATGATAAAAAAGCCATAGGTGAAATGCTAAATGACTCCCTTGAATATACGACTACCCTCACGCTTTCGGGTATAGGGGTTAATGGTTGTAATGGGAAGATTAATCATACGGTTTTTGTAAAAACCGCTGCAGAAATCGGAGTCGCTCCCACCACTGTATCCGTTTGTAAAGGAGAAGAAATACAGATTAAGGCTTTTGGAGGAGAATCCTATCAGTGGATTCATGAAAACCTTGAATCCGATAAATTTGCCTCCTCTATCCGCGAAGTTCCTCTCAAAAACACTAACTATAAAGTCCGAATCAAAGCAGCTTCGGGCTGCGTCTTTACTAAACAAATACCGGTGTTGATTGGGGAAATTCCGGAAGTAGTCATAGCGTCTCCCAAAACCCAAGTTTGCAAAGGACAAAGCATAGTCCTTACGGGAAAAGGAGCTTCTGCTTATTATTGGAGTAATGGAAAAAGTAGCAAAATGGTAGAAATCTCTCCTGAAACACAAACCACTATTGGGCTAAAAGGAATTAGCGAATTTGGGTGTTCGGATAGTACCACTATCACCATTTCGGTATTAGATTTGCCAATACTCACTATTTTACCGGCTTCTCCTTCAGTTTGCAAAGGAGAGACATTGACTCTACAAGCCTCCGGAGGAGAGAAATATAGTTGGGCTTCGGGTGATAAAATGGAATATTCCTCTCAACCCTCCTTCTCAATAACCCCTTCTTATACTCAGGTTTATACCCTTAGTGGGCAGTCAAAACAAGGGTGTCAGAAAGTGATAGAAGTACCTGTTACGGTATTTCCTAAGCCAGAGATTAGTATTTCTGCGGATAATTATGCGGTTTGTAAGGGAGAAACAGTCGTATTAAAAGCGAGGGGCAGCAGCCAATACACATGGAAATCAGAAACCGGTAAATCTTGGAATGGTGAGATTGTTTCGATTTTTCCCGAAAAAACCCAAACTTATCAGCTTTTTACAAAAGATTCACGAGGGTGTACAGCACAAGACAGTATCCGAATTAATGCACTTGGGAAAGAAACGCCCACTGTATCTTTTAGCTTGAAGCCAGAACAAGCCTTATGTACCGGAAGTCCTCTGTATTTTTTACAAGAATGTACAGGGGCAAAACAATATTTTTGGGAGTTTCCCGGAGGAGAGCCGGCAGTTTCCTCTCTCCAAAATCCTATAGTACAATATTCTAAACCAGGGGCTTATGATGTTACGCTTCGTGTAGAAGGATGCGAATCGAGCGAGATAAAAACCGTCCCGAAGATGGTCGTAATTACAGAAACTCCGGCTGTTGAAATTATTTTGGATAAAAAAGTAATCTGTTCCGGAGATTCTGTTTGGGCATCAGTAAAAAGTGCTGCCCCTATACAAAACTATCAATGGGAAACACATAGTTATTCTATTTCACGAGAAAAAAATCAGATTCTTTTTTTCCCTTCCGATACAGAAACACTTAGATTTCAGGCTGGTTTTGCTTCGGGCTGCAAAGCAATTGCTACTGCAAATGTTCCCGTTATTAAAAGGCAAGAGGATTTAATACTCTCTACCACTCAAATTTTTGTTTGTAAAGGAGACTCTATTACCATCAAGGCGTTAAATGGGAAGAATCATCAATGGAAATATGAACATGATAAGGTTGGGCGTAAGGGAAGTGGTTTGCAGTTTGTTCCATTAAAGAGCGGGAAGCTAACCGTAAGTGCCCTAAGCTCTGAAGGCTGTAACGTTCAGGCTACCACAAATATTATGGTGTATCCTAAGCCGGAAGTAACCGTAAGCCCGAATATGATTTTATTGTGTAAAAACGGAAGCGTAACGCTTGAAGCCTCTGGCGCAAGTAATTATCGGTGGTCACCAGAAGTAGGGCTAAATCATTTTGCGGGTAAAACCGTTTCTGCTATGCCAGCCTCAACCCAAACCTATGGAGTAACCGGAACCGACGAAAACGGGTGCAGCACTACGGCTTTTGCTACGATAGGAGTTTCCGATATGCCCGCGGTCGCATTGAGTGCTGAATATGAAAATATTTGCAAAGGAGATATAGCAAGGATTCAGGCTACGGGAGAAGGAATGTTACGATGGAATCCCAATACGGGAATCGTGGAAAAGGGTAAAAATTATATCTTGGCTTCTCCAGAAGTAACTACTACTTACACGGTGGAGTCTGTGGGAGAGGACGGATGCGAGTCCAAATCTGCCGTAAGCATACAAGTACATCAACCCCAACCGATAGAAATTTTGCCAGCACAGTCTGTGATTTGTTTTGGGGATTCTATCTTGCTGCAAGCCCAAACCTCGCACCCTGTGCGGTGGGCGGAGCCGATTTCTATTGTGAGTGCTGCAAGCAAAAAAATAATTGTTTCGCCTACGGAGACCACTGTTTATACCCTCCACGGTTGGGATGAAAAAGGGTGTGAAATGATAGGGCTTAAAACTGTAACAGTAAAGAAAAGAATAAATGCAAGGATATCCGCCCCTACGACAACCGTATGTGAAGGAGGGGAACTCATGTTAGAGGCTCACGGAGGGAAAGACTATAATTGGCTACCTGCTCAAGGGCTATCCCAAAAGACAGGAGCGCAAGTCCTCGTCGCCCCCAAAAAGCAACAGACTTATCGCGTGGTGGTTAGAGATGAAGACGGCTGTAGAGATACCGCTAATTTTGATATTAGTGCGCGCCTATTCAATCCCGTTGTAAGCATCTCTAAAACGACCTTAGATTTAGCAAAAGAAAAAGGCATCATTCTTTTTGAAGACAAAACACCTGATGCCACACAATGGCTATGGGATTTTGGAGACGGCGGGAAATCAGACCAAAAAAAACCCAAGCATGTATTTACTACTCCTGGCGAATATCAGATTAGCCTGACTGTATCCAATGGGATATGCGAAAAAACATACTTTCAGACCATTCGGATTGATGACAGCAGCGATATTACTGTCATCGAAAGAAACAAAAGCCTAAGCGTTTCTATAGACACTCAAAACAAATTGACCTTTTCCCTTAGTCTTCCCTCCGAAATGCTGATAAGAGTAACGGTAGAGAATGCCAATAAAGAGGCATTACTCTCCGGTAATCTTTTGCTAAAAAAAGGAGAAAATTATCATACAATTGACCTAAGTAGCTACCCAGAAAACCGATTCTATCTCATTTTAGAAGACAGCAAGGGGCGCAAATTAGAGAAAATGTTGGAATAATAGCGGGTAGACTCATTAGTTAACAGACCAATAAAGAATGTCCTTACTTTTTATCTCCGGCAGGAGCGGCACACATCGTTACCACATATTTCAAAATTTTGTCCGATGAAGCCGCATCAACCACTTCTTTTCCGGCTTTTTTATTGGTTTTCTTTACCATAGCAGGCACAAGAACGTTCCATTTTTCTTCGGTAAAATCTTGAGGTCTTTTGAGACCGTGACAGGTCGCACAATGTTGAATATACAATGATCTTCCTTCTTTGGCATCTGCGAGCGTATAATCCGGATGCTTAGTGGCGATATTGTCAATATTCGCTTGCTTTGGCATAATAACTTTGGGGCTACATGATGCCATTACCCCGAGAATAAGTACTGCAATAATCTTTTTCATCTGATATAAAATTATTTTTATTTACTAAAAACAAAACATGCTGTGGATTCAATAGTAGCCTTACCCATACGCTTCTTTGTCAAACTTTTGAAAAACATAGAAGGCTTTGATTTCCTCCTTAAATCATGGGTTTAAATAACGCTCCTTAATAATACGAAGATGATGTTCGGTATGGCCGGTTAAGATAAACATCAAAGCCGAAACAGAAGTCAATTGTTCGTTGGCTACCCCCGTGTAATTACATGCTTCCGGGCTAAGCGTTTCTACAAATATTATGCTTGCCTCACGAAGGAGTGTAAATTCATCTATGAGGCTTTGAAGCGTTCTTTGATTAAATTTCCCCTCTATTACGTACTGATTTTCATCATAGCCAGGCAAAGGAGTTGTATCCTTACGCGCAATCCGAAGGGAGCGATAGACAAAAATACGTTCTGCATCTATAAGATGCCCCAATAATTCCTTGTAAGTCCACTTTTCTGGCTTATAGGCATATAGACTTGTAGTGTCATCTAATTTAGTATAGATTTCTACAATTTCTTTCTTTTGGTCTTTGAGCAGAGCCGGAATATCATCTCCGTTTACTTGACGGATATAACCGGCGTGATAATGATTATAGTGTTTCGGATTCGGTCTTTCCATCTTTTTTGCAAGAAAAAAGGAAGCCATCTCGAATACTCGAAACAACTTCCTCTAAGTGTTTATATTTAGAGTACCTCGGCTAATTTTTTTTCTAGGGCAGCTCCCCGTAGGTTTTTGCTTACAATCACTCCTTCCGGATTCACAAGAATGTTAAATGGAATAGATTGTACTCCATATAACTGTCCTGCGGAGCTTTGCCAGCCTTTTAGGTCAGAGATGTGTTTCCATGGTAAGTTATCTTGTTTGATGGCAGCCACCCAAGCCTCTTTTTGCTGGTCTAAAGAAACCCCTAAAATGTCGAAATTTTTGTTTTTATATTTTTGATAAGCCATTACAACATTTGGGTTTTCTGCTCTACATGGCTTACACCAACTCGCCCAAAAGTCTACAAGCACCCATTTTCCCTTGTAAGAAGAAAGGCTAATCGGTTTGTCATTTACATCATTTTGGGTAAAGTCAGGCGCGGCTTGGTTCAGCCACTTTTTTTCATTCTCAATGAGTGTAGCATAGTTTTGCCCGTATTTGGTTGATTGGGCTTCTTTGGAAAGCAGCGCGAACGTCTCCTCCATTACCTTAAGGTCGTGTCCCTGCCCAAAAAAGTTGTTGACCGTTAGGGCTGCAATTGGAGAAGTATGGTGTTCTTTAATAAACTTGTGTAGTTCAGTTTCTACTTTAGCGGTAATGGCTTTTTGGAATGAATCTACTTTTGTAGTAAAAGCAGGGGTAGGAGCTTGTCCATTGAATGCAGCATGTTCAGCTTTAAGTTTTTCTTCTATGGGTTTAAACTCCGCATTTATTTTCTGGATAATTGCCTGAACCTCTCCAAACTCTTCTTTTATTTTCGAACAAGAAACCTTTATCTCGTTAAGGTTATCTATTTTACCCTTAACCGTAAGTGCTGTATTTTCAAGATACATCGTAGCAATCGGTTGTTTTGTACTACTATATATGGCAAACATATCCGGCTCGGTAACTTTACCAATAAACTCAAATTTGCCATCTTTTACTATTGCTGTATCCAATGCTCTTTGCTGAGTAGCATTTACTAAATACACCTCTCCACTCAATCCTTCGATTGTTCCATTGATTAAGAACCCATCTTTGGGGGCTTCATTTTTCTCGCAACCTGTCCCTACAATCAATAGGACGAAAAACAGATAAAATATTCTTTTCATTGATAACCTTTTGTTTAAAAATTTTACCGCAAAGTAAAAGATTTTTTGCCATTTATCAAAAATTATCTTATTTTGATGTTTCTTTTCATATAACCTACATCATTTTAAGTGTAATCATATCTGTAGGAAATATGTGAAAGGGATTGTGTATATACTATAATAGTTAAAATATATTATATAAATTTGTATCGGATATGTCATTTTATGTTAATTTGCCCCCGATTTAAAGCATATCTTTTTATTTTTAATCTATCAGTTATAATGAAATATAGTATTATCGCATTTTTCACTTTGATTTTTGTTTTTTCCGGATGCAAGAAGGAACCCGGATTTGGGGGGAATGCCAATGTAAAAGGGACTGTTTGGGTAAAAAACTATAATACCGCCTTTACGTTTCTGCTTGGAGAATATCCGGGTGCAGACGAGGACGTTTACCTCCTCGTGGACGGAGAAATAAATCCTCTTGAGAGAATCCGAGCCAACTACAACGGGCAGTTTGAATTTCCATTTCTCTATCCGGGTAAGTATCAGGTTTACATCTATACAAAAGATTCCTCTGCTAATGCGATTCCGGGTATCATCAAACCCGTAATGCGCGAATTTGAAATTACAGAAAACCGTCAGGTTGTAAACTTAGACACTTTGGTAAAATTTGACAATTAACAAGCCAAACGATAAAAAAAATTATGAGACCACTCCTATTTTTCTTCGTGTTGTTTAGTTTTTTGTCGCTTCATGCCCAAAGTAACAAGTCCATACGCAATAGAGAGATTCGCGCTGTTACCGAAAAAATCTTAGATATAAATAAACCTAAAAATAACTTGTGGGAAAAAAATGTCTATGATAAAAAAGGAAATGTTATAGAATTTATAGAATATGACCAAGAGGGTAACATCACCAATTGGAAACGATTTTCTTTTGATTCTAAGGGGGAAGAAGTTATTCAGGAACAAAAACTATCTCCAGAAGGTAAAGTCCAAAAAAGTACTGCATTCCACTACAATCTTAGGGGACAAAAAGAAGATGAAGTGGTAACCAAAGAAGACGGAAGCATTATTTCAGTTACAAAAATGGAGTATAACGGCAATGGCGATAGAATAAAAGAGACCAAGAAAAACGATAAGGGAGACGTTATGGAGATAGTCCTATTCGAATATGATAATAAGGGAATGCTCACTGCTAAGAAGGCATTTAATAGCAAGAATGAATTAATTTTCTCCAGAACACTATCTTATGAATACAAGTAAGCCTCGCCTACGAATATGCCTAACAATGGCTATATTATGGTTTTTCTCCCTAAGCCCTCTGCTCAAAGCACAAGATGGGCAAGATGATTTTGCCTTGCTCACCCAAGTAGGTATTCAGAAAAAATGGAAATACGGGCTAAATACAGATTTGAGCGTAAGGACGTTTTGGAACGAAAATGCCACCGAATTTAGGAGCGGCTTTGTTAATGCTGGTATTGATTATTCTCTTACTTCACGATGGAGCTTCGCTTTTAATTTTCGATTCTATGAGGTAAAAAACTTAGGCAATTCTTATGAGGAGCGGATTCGATTGTTTATAGACGCTACTTATGAACTTCCATTGGCAGATAAATGGGACTTGTCTTGGAACGGCAGGCTCCAACGCCAATCTTATACAGGGAAAGATGAAGATGGGACAAATCCAGCAAAATATACCCTTAGAAACAAATTTTCGTTGAGCTACAAATATAATTGGTATTGGAATTTTTATGTTTCTGGCGAGCCGTTTATCCCCTTAGGAGATAATTCTCCCGTGTTAATATCCAATTATCGTTCGGAGGCAGGACTTAAATATCGTCCCAATCTACATCATAAAATAAACCTCTTTTTTCAAGTGCGCCACCCCAGACCTTTACCCTTTGGTACTAGGTTTTTTATAGCAGGCATACAATACACCTATAATTTGTAATGCCAGATAAGCAAACTTATACCTCGGTTTTACTTAGCCCAATCGGAACACTCGCTATTTCAGCCGATGAAAAAGGAATCACTAGGGTGGATTTTACCGAAGAACGCACCAGCCATCAAGAATCCCCCCTTACTATTGCTTGTAAGCAAGAATTAAGGGAGTATTTTGAAGGAGAACGCACATGTTTTACAGTTCCGTTAAATGCTAAGGGTACGCCGTTTCAGAAAGAGATATGGGCAATACTCCATGAGGTGCCTTACGGGGCTATCCTCACCTATACCGAAGTGGCAAAAAAATATGGCAATATTAAAACGATAAGAGCAGTAGGAGCAGCCAATGGCGCAAATCCCTTAGCAATCATCACTCCTTGTCATAGGATTACGGGGAAAGATGGTAAGCTCGTAGGATATGCCGGTGGGCTTTGGCGAAAAAAATGGCTGTTAAATCATGAGGGGGCTACTCTTTTCTGAAACCTTATTCATAAAATAGCATGGAAAGAACAATAAACAGCGTCAAAAAATAGTTACAAAGCATAATACAAACGTGTCAAAAAATATTTATATCGTTTCCGATTTGCATCTCGGCGCACCCGATTATCAAGCAAGCCTCGAAAGAGAAAGATTGTTTGTCAATTGGCTAGAAGAAATCGAACCTAAAACAGAGGTTATTTATCTCGTTGGGGATATATTCGATTTTTGGTTTGAATATAGAAAAACCGTACCCCAAGGGTTTATTAGAATATTAGGCAAACTTGCTATGATGGCAGACAAAGGTATAAAAATTCACCTTTTTACGGGGAATCACGACCTTTGGTATCGGGATTATCTAAAGAGAGAAATCGGGGCTAACATTCATGTTGAACCCTATACGGTATCTCATTTTGGAAAAAAAATATATCTGGCGCACGGAGATGGACTGGGACCCGGAGATTATGGATATAAATTTATCAAATCCATCTTTGTAAATCCGGTTTGTCAGTGGCTTTTCCGAAGACTTCACCCCGATTCAGGGGTAGGATTGGCTAATTTTTTCTCTAAACTAAGCGGGAAACGTTCAAAGACAGGAAATATACCAAAGTTTGAGGAAGAAAAAGACAATCTTGTGATACATTCTCGAAATATTATGAGTAATGATAGTGATTATCACTACTTTATATACGGACATAAGCATATATTAAAGACCTATTCATTAGCCCCTAAAACGGACATAATATTTCTGGGTGATTGGCTTAACTATAATTCTTATGTTGAATTATCTGAAAAAGGAATTAAAGTATTACATTTTGAAAAAAAAGTTTGTTAGTTTCATTTTTATTTTTTTACTTTGTGGTTGGAATTTAATCTGCGCACAAATAAAACCCCTCTATAAGAATATCATACACTTAGAGAGGGTCATCGTTAGTAAAGAGGGTGCCAACGAAATAGAAGTGGATAATGAAGGGAACTTGTTTTTATTAAACACTAAGAAGAATAAAATCTATAAATATTTTGCTTCTGTTTCTTACGACTCCTCTTACTCTATTGGTGGGGTAAGCACCAGAGATGAAGGCTTTTTTCACCCTGTCAAAATCTCCGCCAAAAATCGTCAGACGATATATTTGTTAGATGATGTAAGAAGAAGAATTATATTATTAAATACAAATTTTAAAATATTGGGACAGCTTAGTTTTATCGAAAATAAGAAAGAATTAACAGAGGATATTTTTCCTCTTACTTTCGATATAAATGAATGGGGTGAATTATTCGTACTGAATTTTACGAATAATAAAATATACAAATACGATGACAAGGGCAATTTTGTGCTATCTTTTGGAGGACTTGACTACGGAGAAGGGCAGATAATTAACCCTGTAAATGTATGTATTAACGCTCAAAATTTGGTGTTTGTTGGGGATACTATCCATCAGTGTATCAATATTTTTGATGTTTATGGTATATTTCAGTATAAAATTGCTTCCGAAAAAAAAATTAGTTATCAATGGAGTAATTTCACTTTATCCGGAAATAACCTTATTTTTTTCAACAAGGAAAATGTTACTTTTTATGGGTTAGATAATGATGAAGTTATTTCTTTACCCTTAGAAAAGGATATAAATCCTCTCAATATTATTGATGTGACGTTTTCTAATAAAAAACTCTTTATTCTCAATAATGATGTTATCTATGTATTTTCTATTTAAATTTTTTTAGAGCTGTAAATTTAATCTTAAGAAGTTATGTTGTATCAAATCAAGTTAAAAAACAAGGAGAGGAAGTCAGTACTTATTGATGAACAGTCTTATCGGTATTTTACGGAAGACCTCGTTCTTAAGGATATGAATGTACTTGACAACCTGCGTGAGCATGCCACGAGCGGAGCCGCGGTGTATCAAAAATGGTTTAGGAGTATTCAAAACAAGTCTTACCAGGAGACTATTTATCTCCACAAGGCAATCGCAGAGAAATTTATTACAAGACCTAGCGAAGACCATACTTTCGTAGTTCACCTAAATGGGGATAGATTAGATTCACGAGTAGAAAACCTACTATGGTGTACCAGAAGCGAACTTAACCGCTATTCTCACTACAAATCTCAAACGGGCTACAGAGGGGTTAGAAAAGAAAAAAATAAATTTAAAGCACTTATTTATATTGATAAAAAACCAGTGAACTTGGGGGTATTTGATACTGCTGAAGATGCAGCAAAAGCCTACAATGATGCTGCTATTAAGTATCAAGTCGTAAAAAGGGATATCAATAAAATTAAAAAGGCTGAAAGCAATAAGCAATTAGATAACACTAAGGTTAAGAAAAGAGCTAAAAAACAATAATCATTTTTAAATCTATGTATTGACATAAAGAGAGATTTCCAATAGGAGATGCTCTTTTTGTCTTATTAGGGAACGCCCTAAAATAAATACTTTGATTTTAGTAAAATGATTTGTAATTTTGCGGTGAAATTATATAAAATAAATAGGTAATTTATGTATTTAGAATTTATCCGGCAAAAAGAAGAGCGCATGGAAGATGTCCAAAGAATGCTGATGGACCCGGAGATTATGACCGATATAAAACGGTATGCTCAACTCAATAAGGAATATCGGTTTTTAGAAAATTTTATCGAAAAAGGAAGTGCTTATAAACATACTCTCTCAAACCTTGAGAATTGCAAGTCCATTCTCAACGAAGAAGATGATGAGGAATTAAGGGAGATGGCAAAGCAAGAAATAGAACCACTTGAAGCCAACAAAACCCAATTAGAGGAAGACCTGAAGCTATTATTGATTCCCGAAGACCCCAATGATAGCAAATCTGCCATTTTAGAAATACGAGCCGGAACAGGGGGAGACGAAGCAAGTATTTTTGCCGGAGATTTGTTTCGTATGTATCAACGTTTTTGCGAAAAAAAAGGCTTAAAATTAGAGGTTAATGAGCTGAATGAAGGCAGCATGGGAGGATACAAAGAAATCATTGCCACTATTTCTGGGGAAGATGCTTTTGCTATCTTTAAGTTTGAATCGGGTGTTCATAGAGTGCAGAGGGTTCCCGCCACGGAGTCCCAAGGACGTATCCATACTTCTGCGGCGACCGTTGCCATCATGCCGGAAGCTGATGAGTTTGATGTCGTGCTAAACATGAATGACGTAAGAATAGATACATTTTGTTCAAGCGGAGCGGGAGGACAGTCCGTAAATACAACCTACTCCGCCGTGCGCCTAACCCATATCCCAACAGGGCTTGTCGTTTCTATGCAAGACGAACGCTCTCAATTAAAAAATAAGGACAAAGCCTTTCAAATTCTTCGTACCAGATTATATGACCTTGAGCTTAGTAAGGTTAAAAGTGAAGAAGCAGCATTGCGCAAAAGTCTTGTCTCCTCTGGAGACAGAAGTGCGAAAATAAGAACCTATAATTACCCCCAAAACCGCGTAACCGACCATAGAATAGACCTCACTTTATACAATCTCTCAAACATTATGGAAGGAGACTTGGAGGAGCTAATCGAAAGGCTTAGAATTGCTGAAAACGCGGGTAAGATTGCTGAACTTGAAATTGTATAAATTAATAATACGTTAAATTTTGTCATTAGCCCCTCCCATGATGAATAGTACAAAGGCATACTCCTTACCAGATTTTACTAACACAGAACTTGCTTTTAAATCAAAATCAGATAAAGAGCTAAACGCTGCACTTTGGCTCTTTCGCGCGGTTGCTTCCCCTTTTCTAGCAAATTTTGGACCCAAAATGCTGAACTTCGCTTTCGAGATGAACCTGCCTTTTGCAGAAAGCATAGCAAAAAAAACTTTATTTAATCAGTTCTGCGGGGGAACTTCTATTGCGGATACGCGCTCCTCCTCCGAAAAAATGTTTAGATATGGAGTGAAAACTATTCTTGACTACAGCGTGGAAGGAGAGAAAAACGAAGCAAGTTTTGAGGCTACTTGTGAAGAAATAATCCAGACATTAATTCATGGAGGAAAAACCGAGTCCGTAGCTTTTACTGCTTGTAAACTTACCGGCTTGGCAAAGTTTGATTTACTTGCAAAAATTCAAGCAAATGTCCAACTTACTCCTATTGAGGTAGTAGAGTGGGAAAAAGTAAAAGAAAGAGTAGATAGAATATGCAGAGCATCAGTGGAAAATAAAACGCCTGTTTTTATTGACGCAGAGGAAAGCTGGATACAAGATAGCATAGATATGCTTGCAGAGTCTATGATGGAAAAATACAATACTGATTTCCCCTACATCTACACAACATTACAACTTTATCGGCATGACAGAATCGCTTACTTGCGCGAACTAATCCGAAAAAGCGAAAATAAAAACTATATGCTTGGCGTAAAATTGGTACGTGGAGCATATTTAGAGAAAGAAACCGCAAGAGCAATTGAGTTTTCTTATCTAAATCCTATTCAGCCTACTAAGGAAGCGACAGATAGGGATTATGATTTTGCCATAGAACTATGCCTTGAGAATATTGAGCGTGTGGCTTTTTGTGCAGGTACTCATAACGAAAAAAGCAGCCTAAAACTTGCTGAGATGATGCGAGAAAAAATGCTACCTCAAAATCACCCCCATATTTTATTTGCACAATTGTTAGGAATGTCTGACCATCTCTCTTACAATCTCTCTGCACACGGGTTCAATGCAGCAAAATACTTGCCTTATGGTCCCGTAAAATCAGTAATGCCTTATCTTATCCGAAGAGCAAATGAAAATACTTCCATTGCAGGACAATCCGGGCGAGAACTAGTCCTCTTAAAGCAAGAGGTTAGTAGAAGAAAAAATAAAAATTGAGTTTTTGTAATCCTGGTTTAGGCAATTTTGGGGATTGTAGCTCATGCCTGTGATTCAACATAAAAACAAAAGGTATTGTATGGAAAAACGAATATTTTTAACTCTCTTTTTAGCAATTTCTCTTGCTTCTTGTACAAAAGTAAAAGATAACGAAGCCCAAAATAATAAATTAGCTTTGTCTAAGGAGAGGCAGGTTACAGAACCGGCAATAGTTACAGACGAAAAGCAAACTTTAAATGTACTTTCTCTTTCAGGGCTTAATCTTAGAAGCTCCCCTAATGAAAAATCTTCTGTTATTATTACTGTACCCTATGGAAGCGAAGTAACAATTTTGGGAAAAGAACAATCTCATGGAGAGGTCAAGGAGTGTGATAACTATACTTTTAAGGGAAATTGGGTTTATGCCCAGTTCAAAGATAAAAAAGGCTATCTTTTTAGAACATATCTCTCACAATGGCCAGCTCCAAAAAGCGGTAACGAAGAATATATTACACAATATCTCGAAGGGTGTTTGAAAAAAATAAAAGAGTCGTCTCTTAAACCCAAAGGTATGGAAAATGTATTTGATTATCTATTTACAGAATACTCCGAAGGCGTATCCTATGAACAAGTTTCGGCGGAAGGAGGGGCTAATCATAAAGTATGGTTTCCAAAACAAAAAATTACCATAGAAGAAGCCTTTTTGTTAGGTACTGCTTTTGAGGCTCAAGGGGCTAAGAAAAACCCCTGTAGCTTTGTATCTTCCGAAAATCGTTTAGTGAGAAATACTGAAAATTCGGAAATATCAGCTTCGGAGGAAAATAATCAGATTATCTTGCAAATAGGTATAGCAGACTAACCATTAAGCTAGTATCATTTAATAAATGGTCTAATTTAACGCTTTATCTCTCTTTATTTCCTCTCTTTACAAGGGTAAAATCTATAATAACCCAATAAGTTTTCGGCTATTACGCAGTAAATAAATCATAGCGGCAGCAGTAGCCCTTTCAATATTTATCTCTCTGTCATTTACAAATGATTCATAGCGGGTAGAAGTTCCGTTGCTATCTGAATATCCTATCCATGCGTGTGCAGGGGTTTGAGCATCTAATTTTTCTGCATAGCCTGTAATCGAAAGCCCTACGCTTACCCCTGTGATTTTTCGGATATTCTCTGCCATCACTGCGGAAACTTCGGAGGAAACTACCCCTTTTTCAGCAATTAGTGCCGCTGGAACTTGAAGTAGCTGGGTTTTCAT
>CAUJFT010000315.1 GCA_963169475.1 Bacteroidota bacterium
TTGAAAACCATGTCAATAGGAGCAGTAGCGGCAGGTGCGGCATTTACGATTGCAAAACTTTTGGGAGGAGAGGGCTAACCCTCTATATTCTCTTTTAAATTCTTTTTCGTTGCCTATCATAAGCGGGATTATGAAACAAAAATTGCTATTACTACACGGTGCATTAGGGTGTAAAGCCTCATTTCTCCCCTTGATTCCTTTGCTTGAACAAGACTATGAACTCATTCTCATAGATTTTAGTGGGCATGGAGGAACCCCTTTCGAGGAGGATTTCGGGATAATTTCCTTTGCAAAATCTCTAAAACGATTGATAGACTCCGAAAACCTAAGTCCTATTCCCGTTTTTGGATATAGTATGGGAGGGTACGTAGCCCTCCGATTAGCATTAATGTATCCTAAAATATTTAATCGAATCTTCACACTTGGAACAAAAATAGATTGGAAACCAGCCTTTGCCGAAAGCCAAATAAAATTTCTTAATCCGGATAAAGTTCAACAAAAAATACCCGCTTATGCCGACTTTTTAGCCCGTACTCATCATCCGGAAGATTGGAAAGTACTAATGAATAAAACCGCAGAAATGATGCAAAAACTTGGAGAGGAATCTTTTCCGATTCATGCCTTTCAATTCCTTGAAATCCCAGTCTTAGTAGCATTGGCAGAGGGCGACAATATCGTTACACAAACGGAATGTGAATCCCTTGTTTCTTCTCTCAAGAATGGAAAATTAGTCATAATTTCAGAATCCCGCCACCCGATAGAGCAAGTGGATTATGGGAAGTTGTCAGC
This sequence comes from Bacteroidota bacterium, assembly GCA_963169475.1. GTDB lineage: Bacteria > Bacteroidota > Bacteroidia > J057 > J057 > JAAFHL01. The sequence goes on from CAUJFT010000315.1 coordinate 790, forward strand.
AGCGATGAGGGATTTCTTTCAGTAAAACTTATGTACTCGTTTGAAATTAGTTTATAATATTATTTTTAATTAAAAAGCTGATAAATAGCTATTTGTGAGAACTAAGAACTCCTCATTAAAAACTAATAACTACTTATGTAAAAGTATGTTAAAAAATATCCTCAAAGAACAAATTAAATCTCTATCAGAAACTATTTTTCAAGAAGTAGTGGAAATGAGAAGGCATATTCATCGGTATCCAGAGCTATCTTTTGAAGAGAAAGCAACTGCACAATTCGTACAAGAGAAGTTAGCACTATGGGGAATCCCGTTTGAAAAGGATTTTAGTGGGCATGGGGTTGTAGGACTTATTACGGGACAACCGGGCGGAAGAACAATTGCCCTGCGAGCGGATATGGACGCACTCCCAATAACAGAGTTAAATACTACGGATTATACCTCCCGTACTATGGGCATCATGCACGCCTGCGGGCATGATGCCCATACCGCCTCCCTTTTAGGTACTACATTTATCCTTAATAAACTAAGGCATGAATGGAAGGGGAGTATAAAACTAATTTTTCAACCGGCAGAAGAAAAAGTACCCGGCGGAGCGTCCTTGATGATTAAAGACGGCGTATTAAAAAACCCTACGGTAAACTGCATATTCGGACAACATGTCCAACCCTTCATAGATTCGGGGAAAATAGGAATTCGAGCGGGGAAGTATATGGCTTCGGCTGATGAATTATATCTTACGATTCGCGGAAAAGGCGGACACGGTGCGCAACCCCAATCTTGCATAGACCCTATCATCATCGCCGCTAATATACTCACCACGCTACAATCCGTCATTAGCAGAAATGCTGACCCCAGAAGCCCGTCTGTGCTTACATTCGGAAAAATACAAGGCGGAACTACGGGCAACATTATTCCTGATAAAGTCTTTCTGGAAGGTACTTTTCGAGCCATGGACGAAGATTGGAGAGTTAAAGCGCATGATATTATGAGAAATATCACCATTGCTATTGCAGAGAGTATGGGCGGAAAAGCCGATTTTGAAATTAGAAAAGGGTATCCTGTACTTCATAATGACCCTCAATTAACCCATAGCTGCAAAGCAATTATTTCTGAATATATGGGCGAAGAAAATATTATTGACTTAGACCTATGGATGGCAGCAGAAGATTTTGCCTACTATACCCATGAGATTCCGGGTTGTTTTTATCGTCTCGGCACACGTAACGAAAGTAAAGGAATCGTACATGGCTTACACTCTGCGCATTTTGATATTGATGAAGATGCCTTAAAAATATCTACCGGACTAATGGCATGGTTAGCCATAAATCAATCAGGGGAAGAATATTAGAAGATTTGGACGGCAGTACCAAAGAGAACCCCAGCACTCACCTGATTAATACCTCCTATATTTTGTGAATAAACACCCTTGTTTGTCTTTTCTCTCAAGATAAGCTGAGGGACAGCCGCTATTTCTATTCGTTTCCATTGATAGCTTATTCCTACTCCTCCATAAAAAGGGGCATTTATTTTTGTTCCCTGTGGATACGCGAGGCTATACTCCTTTTGCTCCTCCTTCGGAGTATTAGCAGCCATATTATTATGTATGACATAAGTTAATTCCTGACGCGAATCCAGCACAAACCTTTTTCCTGCCATAACCACAGCACTTAACCCCTTCCACAGAGGCTGGCGGTATTGTACAGAAACCGGTATTTCCCACTGCCTTTGTCTATCACTAATATCTGTAATGGGAGCAACAGATGTTCCTATGAAGCCTTGCGCATCTGGCACCAAGTCTGCAAAGTCTGCATTGTTCATTGTATTAAATTCACTTACACTTTTATAGAACATCTTAGCGGTTGAGGCATAACCCAATCCAAGATTTAGGCTTAGGCGCGGGATAATGCCAATATTGAACCCCCCACTATACAAAAGAGTGCCTTCCATCATCGTTATTGAACCCGCCGCCGAAACAGAAGGACGAAAACGAACCCGTTTAGCATTAGAACAAGCTATTGAGGGGGTAGCTATGGTTAAAGGATATAGGGCAAGCGGTTTATTATCTTCTTTTATTGCGCTTTCCTCCGATAAATGGATAGGAGTGATAACCTTTGGGTGTAAGGAAAACTTATCTTCTTTATCAAATTGTGATTGGTGTTCCTTAATAGATGATTGTCTTTCTGGTAGTTTTTGCGAAGAAATTACCAGTGTTTCTCTATGTTTATCTCTTTGATTTGAGGG
>CAUJFT010000316.1 GCA_963169475.1 Bacteroidota bacterium
CCCGTTGAGATATTTTTTTCTAACGATAAATATACGATGACTGCCGATTTTTATCTAAATACTGCCTTAAAAAATGACTCCTTAGACCCCGCTATTCAGTTTATGAAGATAGAAATGGATAAGATGATGGAGTCTTTTCAATGGAAGTAATTGCTTTTTTACCTTTTATAATTGCTTAAATATACTCACTAATTTAATCATAGCGATGAGCTACTCACCCCTTATTATACACGACATTCATGCCCGCTTGAAATTACCCCTTCCGGGGTTAGATGCACAGATGACAATGGCACCTAAGGTTAGAACGCGCGATATTTTAATCCCGGTCAACGCCCGAAAAGGCGGTGTCTTAATTTTGCTCTACCCATACGAAGGGGATTTGTATATTTCTTTTATGAAACGAGCGGAAGACGGAAGCACTCACGGAGGGCAAATCAGCTTTCCCGGAGGCACCTTAGAAAAAACCGATAGAGACCTTATTCATACCGCACTTAGAGAAACGGAAGAAGAAATAGGAGTACCTACTGATGTTGTAACGATACTCGGAAGCCTAACCGAACTATATATTCCTCCCAGCAACTTTATGGTTTACCCTGCCGTAGGATTTACCGCAGCAAGACCGCTTTTTGTAGCAGATACAAAGGAAGTAGCAGAGATTATCGAAGTACCCATTACTTATCTCTTAGATGAAAACATTGTTTCTACTAAGAGGGTTCAAATGTCTGGTCAGCGTAATTTAGTGCTGGATACGCCGATATATGACATTTACGGACACACGCTATGGGGAGCTACCGCCATGATGCTCGCTGAGTTTCTCACCATCATCAGAGAAATTCAGCAATAAGCTACTCTTTTATGATTTTGATACTTTTATTTCCGGATTTAAGAAAATAAATACCGGAGGAAAGGTGTGCCACGGAGATTTCTTTTTGAGTATATTGAATAGAAGATTCCTGATAAATCTCCATCACCTCTTGACCGGTTTCATTGAACAATATATATTTAACAGATGCTTCCGGAGACGGGCTAAATCGTAGCGTAAGTACTGATTTTACGGGATTCGGATACACCTGAACCATCTCTTCAAGCGTAGAAACCCACAACGTTTTGACATCGGAGTAAGCCTCTTGACCATTCATATAATGTACTTTTATTCTATAATCATTTCTACCGGGAAGTAGGCTCTCGTCTCTAAACGTATAGGCAGAAGTAGAAATATCCTTAGTCTGGTAGACTGGAATGTAGCTACCACTCCCCTCTCCCCTTTCTACTGTATACTCTAAGATATTGTCGTGAAAAGATTCCATTTCCCACGATAACAAAGCGTTTTCCCCTTGAAGTATTGCTTCAAAATGAAAGTTTTCGATGGGTAATACTACGTCCCAGATATAGTATCCATGCCAAGTAGCATTAGGAGAATCCATCAGCCACACAAGGTCATTTGCGTAGCTAAACCGAAACGCACCCATTGCGGGTGCGCTGGAAGGTAATGGGACAGACCCTGAAAATGCTCCTGTATTGATGTTATAAAGCATGATTTTTTTCTGAACATACTCAAGCAATCCAACTTCATAGCCGGTTTGTCCGGTGTAGATTACCGTATTAATGTTAAGATTAGCAAAAGAAGATCCTGTTAGGGTAAGTGTACCCAATGAAGTCCCGGAATTTCGGTCATAAAAATGCAAAAGACTCCCCCCATCATAGTACAATATCCTATTTGTTTTGTAATCAAAAGCACCTACCGACTGTATATTGGGTTGCAACTGACCGGAAAAAATAGAGGTATAGGTACTTTGGGCATAGCCACTCCCATTCAAATCCACAGTAGCCCAACCTGCATTAAAGTACAGATTCCGCTCCACTTGCTGCGTAAGCGGATTCCACCACATTCCGCGCGTATCTAATCCTGCGGTAGTCTGAAATAAGGGTGCGCCGGTTGAAGATAGCGTTTCCAAAGGAAAGGCAGAATTTCCCGCACGAATAATGTAATAATATTGGAAAGTTGGATGAAAAACTACTGCCGTAGGGTTGGCGACGCTTGTAGAAAAGGTTAAGGTAAGGGGTACTTCTAGCCCATTTGCGGCGGGTACCATTTGTGAAAGAGCAGTACAAGGGAAAATAAAAACAAGAATAAGGAGCAATAGATAAAGACGAATATCTCTCATTTGCATAGAATACTAAAACGAAATTAGGTATTAAGGACAGTAAAGATGAACAAATAGAAAGGCAAAGATAAACATAAAAAAGATATTTTCATTTTTTTGATAAAAATTTTTAGAATATCACGCTACCCTGCCTTTTTTATAATGATTAAATAAAGTCTTCCCTTGTCATGTTGAGCGAAGCGAGGCATAACACTTAACATAGCCTATCTTCATCACCCCTTCCCAAAAAAACAAACCATGTAGAGGTAGGTAATTACATGTCCCTACATGGTCAAAAATTTCTGACGGAATCATTTTATACTGTTTATCATAAAAGGCTGGCATTTAGGTTCTCTTTTTAGAGGCTTTGATAGCAAAAAAGAGGTTCTACCTAAGTACAAAAGCGTCTTTATTATATGCTAAATCAGGTGCTAAACGCTTAATTTTCCTTATTTTTGCTTTCTTAAAAATTTGGTTCTAGTTCTCCTCAAAAAAGAGGTGAAAAGAAGGGACTTACTTTGGTAATTTCATAAATTATTCATATCTTTGTACTCAAATTAAGTCGATTTAAAATATATGCAAGAAACGCCATTGGTGAATCAAACAAAAGAATCAAACGATTACTCCGCTAGTAATATTCAAATTTTAGAGGGGATAGAGCACGTTCGCAAACGTCCTTCGATGTATATCGGAGATGTAGGAGAAAGGGGCTTACATCATTGTGTCTATGAGGTTGTAGATAACTCCATAGACGAAGCCCTTGCGGGTTATTGTGATGACATTCATGTTAGGATTCATGTCGATAATTCTGTAAGTATTAGAGATAATGGAAGGGGGATTCCTGTTGATATTCACGAGAAAGAAGGGGTTTCTGCCCTTGAACTTGTAATGACGCGATTGGGCGCAGGAGGGAAGTTCGATAAAGACACTTACAAGGTTTCAGGAGGGTTGCACGGAGTAGGGGTATCTTGCGTGAACGCGCTTTCTTCCCTTTGTACCGTTAGGGTTTATAGAAACAATAAAATCTATTATCAGGAATACAACAAAGGAGTAGCCAAGGAGCCGGTGAAGGAAATCGGAGCAACTACTGAAAGAGGTACAGAAACCCGTTTTTATCCGGACGAGACCATTTTTTCTACGGTGGACTTTCGTTTTGATACGCTTGCGTCCCGCCTTAGAGAGCTTGCTTTTTTGAATAAAGGAGTAAGGATTACGCTTGTAGATGAAAGGGAAGAAGTTGGGCTGATTGATGCTAAATCAGATGACCCGAATAGTAAGTATTTTACAAAAATATTCTACTCCGAAGGCGGATTGATAGAATATGTAAAATATCTCGATGCTACCCGTATCCCTCTTCACGAACCCCCGATTTACGTTTCAGGCTCAGCAGAAGATGGAGGAACTCCCGTAGAAATTGCAATCCAATATAATTCTTCCTATAATGAGAATATTTTTTCTTATGTAAACAACATTAACACCCACGAAGGAGGAACGCACGTAGTCGGATTTAAGAAAGCCCTTACGCGTACCCTCAAAGCTTATGCAGAAAAAGAGGGATTGTTAAAGAAAGTAAAAGTTCCTATTTCGGGTGATGATTTTAGGGAAGGCTTAACCTGTATTATCTCTGTAAAAGTAGCAGAACCTCAATTTGAAGGGCAAACCAAAACAAAACTTGGGAACTCTGATGTAGCAGGAATTGTGGAAGCCATTGTAAATAAAAATCTTGCCTATTATTTAGAAGAAAATCCAAAAATTTCCCAACGCATTGTACAAAAAGTAGTACTTGCGGCTGAAGCACGTTTTGCCGCCAAAAAAGCAAGAGAAGCCGTTCAGAAAAAATCTAATCTTATAGGGGGAGGATTACCTGGCAAACTTGCTCCTTGTTCTAGTAAGAATCCAGAGGAATGTGAGTTGTATCTTGTAGAGGGAGATTCTGCGGGGGGAAGTGCTAAGCAAGCAAGAGACCGCCGTTTTCAGGCGATTCTCCCGTTAAGAGGTAAAATCCTTAATGTAGAAAAAGCCAATCGAGTTCAGATTTACGAAAACGAAGAAATCCGAAATATCATCACGGCACTTGGAGTAATTATTGGTGCTGACGAAGAAATATCTTTAGAAAAACTCCGGTATAGTAAATTGATTATTATGACAGATGCCGACATCGATGGTAGTCATATTCGGACATTGCTCCTTACATTATTGTATCGTTATTTACCGGACTTAATCAATGCCGGAAATGTTTATATCGCGCTCCCGCCTCTCTACTTAGTAAAAGCGGGAAAGAACCAACGCTATTGCTGGACAGAAGAACAAAGAGAGCAAGCGGTTAGAGATTTTGGAGGAGACAATAAAGCGCATATCCAACGCTACAAAGGTTTGGGAGAAATGAATCCCGAACAGCTTTGGGAAACCACAATGGACCCGGAGAGAAGAACTTTCTTGCAAGTTAGCATAGAGAACGCGGCAGAAGCAGATAGAATTTTTTCTACTCTCATGGGAGATGATGTAGCCCCGCGAAGGGAATTTATTGAACTTAATGCTAAATATGCGCGTATAGATGCCTAAAAACTCAATGGAGCGCGAGAGGAATCTCCTTAGCGTTTTGGGTAAAAAACATAAATAAGAGAAAATTTGCACAAGCAACCAAAGGGACATGCATCTGCGTGTCCCTTTCTCCTATACAGATTCATCAATAAGAATTACACGCTGCTAATTTTTCCTTAATAAATAAATATTCATTAAAGTCACGTATCTTTGTGAGGAA
>CAUJFT010000317.1 GCA_963169475.1 Bacteroidota bacterium
CTCCCAATCCGGTAATTATGTTACCAAGTTCGTCAAAATGTAATCCTTAACAGGATAAAATATCTTCTTCACTAAGCAGCAGCGGTACTATTCTGTATCGCTGCTTTTTTCGTGCTAAAAAAAGAACTGTAAGAGTAGAAAGACTGAACTCCCTTTTATGTAAGTACCGAATAGTAGATAATAAGATTAAATTACTTATAGTCAATATTTTAACTAACAGATGTCTTGTTAGCTTTTTCCCGACTCATACTTATCATATAAATAATATAGCCACTTCTTAATTCATGCTCTATTTTTACCATACTTTTCTATAAAAAAGAATTGATACTTATCATTATCAATAATATTTTAAGCCATGTTCTCAAAATTATTTTTTAAGAAGAATAAAAGCCCTATTTTTGTGCTGATTTTTAGCGATTTTTGTGGGCTTCAATATTTCTTTAAAACAATAAAAAGATAACTCAATACAAATCAATGTCTATAATCACCCTCACATCAGACTTGGGAAGCAAAGGGCAGTATTTAGCAATACTGAAAGGGGTGATTTATACTAGTTTTCCCGAAGCATTAGTAGTAGATGTTTCCCATGAAATTCCTAATTATGACATCTTAGAAGCGGCTTTTATTCTTCGTAATACCTACCCTTATTTCCCCAAAGGAAGCGTTCACTTGATAGCGATTGACCCGGAGTTTGGCAGCCAGAAAATAGGGATACTCATGGAACTCAATGGTCATTTTTTTGTAGCTCCAGATAATGGAATTTGTAGCCTTATTGCGGGGAGTCACTCTAAATCATGTTATCTAATAGAAAAAGATTTTCCTCGTCTGAATTTTCCACGCTCCTTTCGGGTGGCAGAATACATGGCACCAGCCGCTACGTGGATTGCACAAGGTAATAACCCCGAGTCGATTGGTAGTCTTGTAGAGCCAAAAGAACTACTTTGGGGTGAGCCAATCTGGAATAATCACGCACTAAGAGGAAAGATTATCCATATTGATAAATTTGGGAATGCTATTACCAATATCCATAAAGAGTTATTCCTTGCATTGAAACAAGAAAAGGGATTTGAGATTTTTCTTAGAAATATTCGACTTAAGAGAATTGTCAGTACCTACTCCGATGTGAGCAAAGGAGATGCGCTAGCTATTTTTGGAATTGGTGGCTATTTAGAAGTTGCGATGCGAGAGTCCTCCGCAGTAGAGTTGTTAGGGCTTAAAGTAAACGACATGATTACCATTGAATTTAAGTAGGCATAAGCCAACCGCTATTCAACAAGGTCTATGTATTCAGAATCCGAAATCGAAGCAGCCTGAACTTTGTGATAATAAATAGTAGAATCGTAAAAACCAGTTCTATAGCGGCTTTCAGGTAAGGGGAGTAACTTTTTATCTTCAATAGGGGAAGGAGAAAGATAAACCATGCTTTTTATATTAATTTCCCCTTCCGCACTTTTTGCCTGAAATAAAAAAGAAACAATCCCCTTTATCTTCACGGTTTCCACTCCATAATACTTTTCAGTAAAAATCATTGCATGGGTATCATTATTGAGTTTTCCATAGTTTTCCATATATTTAACCCCAATTTCTCCTTTGTTACAAAGCGAACCCGAAGCTCTAATCAGAATGCCATTCCCCGAAGAACTTATCGTTTCTCCTAATTCTACCAAAAGGCTCCCCTCTATTATCAAATCAAACCCTTCAAAATTTACGAAAGATTGAATAATGACCTCATCATTAATCCCAATAATATTACCCGGATACTTGGGATACCAGTTGGAAGGGTTTTCATAAAATACATTTTCCTGCCCCGTAAAAACATATTTTTCCCCAAAAGAAAGCATCGGAAAAAACGCAATGAGTATTAGAATAAAAACGCGATTCTGCATATCAAGATAGGTGGATTAAATTCTGCACAAATATGTGGTAAATATCACATATATACAAAATATATATATTTTTTTTTAATATTTTTTTAATTTTCGTACACTTCTATTTTAATATCCATATAAAACGAAATTATAATATTATATATTTTACATTATATCGTATTATATAATCGGATTTTTTATATTATTTTTTTATGAAATTGTAAGCGATTTTTCATCTTCCTTTTTTTACAGTTTATCAAAAAGAATAGAGATGAAAAAAGAGATTTTACTGTTGCTTTGGGGCATTTTCCTTATGTTGGAGCTAGCCGCCCAATCTCCAAAAATAATTGGTAATGTCTTGCTTGAAACCAAAGAACAAGCAAGTTATTGTACTATTTTCCTCATAGAAGAAAACAAAATACTAAATGCAACCTACACAGATGAAAATGGGAAATTTATTTTTGAGGGATTACACTCTGGCAGTTTCTCTCTTAAAATCGAACGAATCGGATATGCAACCGAAATTATTGCTCCCTTTACCTTAGTGGCTGACGAAACGAAGTCCATAGACATTACGCTAAGAGAAGCCAAATCGCAAATAACATTAGTAACAGACTTAGAAGGAGGGGAAGATTTAGAAGAAGCTACCTACGATGACGGAGGGGCTACAGAAGGGGGAGAGGTATCTGTGAGTCTAGCGAAAAAAACTATTCCTTCTTCTTATCCCAAAGCGAAATCCCCCGAAGGCAAGGGAACTATGTCCGAAGCCATGTATGGAGAAATTAAAAAAGATAGATTTACTACCAAGACAGCTCCTATGGAAAGTGCTTACAAAGGAAAAGCAAAAAAAATAGAAATAGGAAAAGAGGCTACCGGCTCAGAAAGTCATAGCGGAGAGGAGATGGGAGGAGGCTATATTGATGTTATAGAGGAAGAGGACAATGCTGATTTTGCCGGAAAATTAACTGCCGGAGAAATTAATGATTTTTCCAAATGGAAAATGTGGAGAGGGATTGCAAAAGATGAATTCAAGCCATTTCAAAATGAGTGGAAAATGATACCCGAAGAACGGTATATGGTTCAGGTAGAAAACGCCGAACATCACCCGATTGCTAATTTAAAAGTAACGTTGATGAGTGGAGAGACGGTTGTTTGGACGGGTAGGACGGATAATACGGGCAAGGTGGAGCTATGGAAAAACTTCTTTCGGGCTATCCCCCAACCCAACGGAAGAATAACAAGCATAAGGATATTTTATGAAGGGGGAATGAAAGAAGTTCGAGAGGTGAAACCGATGTCAAAGGGAATGAATAGGGTAACACTCAATCTCCCTTGTACCATCAATCGCCGGGCAGACATTGCATTTGTAGTAGATGCTACCGGCTCTATGGGAGATGAAATTGCCCATATAAGGGCTGATTTAGGAAAAATTGCCTCGGATTTGAGAGATACCCTCAAAAATTGGGAGGTGAACTTCGGGAGTGTTTTTTATCAAGATAAGGGAGATGAATACCTGACACGCGCTTCGGCTTTCTCGGAAGAGGTAGCAGTTACTAAAAAATTTATGACAGAAACTCCTTATGGCGGTGGAGGGGACTTTCCGGAGGCGGTCGAGGCAGGATTAGAAGAAGCGATTCAATCCCTAAAATGGAATGACCACGCGGCTACCCGAATTATTTTTTTGGTATTAGACGCTCCTTCTCACGAGGATATAGAAACGCTACTGAAACTTCAAATGCAGATTCGTGCCGCAGCACATAAAGGAATTCGTATTATTCCCGTAGCTTGTAGCGGAATTGATAAAAGCACGGAATATTTGCTTCGCTCTATTGCCCTTGCTACTAATGGGACTTACACTTTTCTTACAGACGATAGCGGAATTGGAAATCCTCATATTAAACCTAGTACCGATGAGTATAAGGTAGAAAAATTTGCAGAGCTTGCTGTTCGTTTAGTGTGTCAATATACATTTCAGCCGGATTGCCAGCCGGAAATTACCCAAAAACCCCAAACCGAAACGGTATTCCAAACCCAAATTGTAGAGAAAAAAGAAAATAAGGTTTCTAATGATAAAGACGAAATTGTATTTAAAGACTCTCTCTCCCAGACTGTCTGGGTGAGAGAAAAAAATATTTCGTGGAAATATTACCCAAACCCTACACAAGGCATACTCACCATAGAGGTGGAAGACAATATAGGGGAAATATTTCTCTCTGATATAACCGGAAAAACTTTGGATAGAGTTGAGGTACAAAAGGGCGAATCTTTTCAGATAGACCTTTCTCCCTATACGAACGGTATCTATTTTTTAAGATATGAATATGAATCGGATAAATGGCTAAATGGAAAAGTTATTTTGGAAAGATGAGATTATGCTAAGGAAAAAAACGAGAATCGTTATTGGGCGGGTATCTCTGGGTATCCGCTTAATATCATTAGGGATTAAGCCCGGCTTGAATCATTTGGAATAAATTGTTTTTCAAGTAAGTGGTAATTGGGAGAGATTGGGTGTCCCAGATTTTATCGTTATACTTCCAGACGGGCGCAATCCCCCTGATTACATTCGTAAGAAATATTTCCTCTGCGCCGGCGAGGGCTTTGGACGTAAAAGAAATGTCTTTGATGGTAATTTTCATAGACTTGCAAAGCCTTATTACCTTACTTCTCATAATCCCGTTCAAGCAGCCACAAGCCAAAGGCGGGGTATAGACTTTTTTGTCTTTGACCATAAAAATATTCATATTGGAGGTTTCAGCTACATGCTGATTGTAATATAGTATTGCTTCGTCATAGCCTTCTTCTGAAGCGTGAATATTAGCCATTTGGTAGGTTAGCCGGTTATTGTGCTTAAAGGCACTCAAAGGAGTAGCA
>CAUJFT010000318.1 GCA_963169475.1 Bacteroidota bacterium
CTTCTTTTTTAATTCTCTCTTCTTGTTCAACTTTGCGTTTAGCAGCCTCTTCTTGTTCGGCAGACACGCGGATATAGCCTTTTGTTAATCTTACTTTTTCGGTTAGTGCTTCTCTTTCTGCCGCGCTATAAGGTTTTTCAAGAGAGAGTACTGCCTCATCTACAGTGGCGGCTGCTATCCAATTAATTTGTACAGGGCTTCCGTCAAAATTATGTATTTTTACGCTAAACCCTGCGGAAGTTTGTGCTATAATACTTACTGAAACGATACTTGTACCAAGGGGCGTAATCGTGGCTACGGGAATAGAACTACTATTTATTTTTGCTGTAAATCCAGAATGATAGGGGATAAATATCTCGGACTGATTGAGGGTTGCTGTACCAAAATCGGTAACAGAGGTGAGTGTTTCGGACATCTTATCCTGAATTTGGGCTAATTCTTTCACTGCATTTAAGCTAATATAATGTAAAGCATCAGGATTATAGGAAAGATACTCTTCTTTATTGGGTAAATCTTGAGAAGAAGCGATATATTCAAAAGACCCCACCATGTAGGGAGCTACGCCCTTTACCTCTTGAGCAAGCACTCCGATACCATATTCATCGGGGGTATTGGCTTTTCCGTTATACTTAAAATACACGGGGTTAATTTGCTTTAGAACTTCTAAGCCGTCTTTAAAGGGGTGAATATCGGTTTTTAGCCTTTTATCAGAGGCGATTGTCCAAGAGCCGCTTGTAGGCTTTGCCGCAGAGTTATTTAACATTTGTAGGTCATACGAAGCACTTGTTCCGTAATTAATGGCTAATCCCGATGTCCCTCCTCCATCGTTCAACTCTATAGTAGATAGGTAATCATGAAACCTTTCGATACTCCCTATTTGTGTTTCAGTTCCGTCCATCGCACTATTTCGTCCTCTATAGACTAAGACTGTGCCTACTCCGGTAGAGGCTACGTCTAAGGTTGCTGCCGGAATGGTAGCTACCATAGAACCAATTCCGACATTTCCACCTCTTTGTACGCCCAATAAATATTGATTATCTATAATATTACGGATATAAAATTGATTATTGGAAGTTCCATTACCTAAGTTATTACATCCGGACTGCCATGAATTATTGCCTGTACTGGTCGTATAACTTATATCGGCTTCATTGGTAGAGTTAAGCGTCATGGCGGTGGTAGTATTATCTATAAGATGGAGTCTGGATAATGGATTATTGGTATTAATACCAATATACCCATTCATAAACAACGCTGCGTATCCGAGACCATTGGCATTAACATAGAGAGCTTGGTCTGTTGCGGGAGCTACAGGAATTGTATTATTATTTTGAATGGTTGCATGCACTCCAGTACCAAAGAAAGAGCTACTGCTATTAGAAACGCCCATTACTCCGGTAGCGTAACCCCATGCAAAATTAGCTCCTCTTGCAATCCCGACTACGGCATTATTCTGAAAATCCAAGTTGGGGGTAGGTTGAATAGCTTGAGATAATATTACGTTTTTAGACAAATCCTCACTATGATATACATGAAGTCTTTCGGTGGGAGCATTAGTACCAATCCCAACCCTGCCATCTTTCGTGATTCTCATGCGCTCTAAGGGAGTGAAGGAGCTACTACTGCGAGTGTAAAACAACATTCTTGTTGGGATATTACTGCCGTTAAGCATACTATCCACCTCTGCCGAGAGATAGGCTCCGTCAGAAAATGAAAGCCCATTATACCCACCCATTCCAATGATACCCATTAAGTCTCCGTCATCTACCGCAGTAGGTACGGCAACCGTACCATTTGTACTTGCCATATAGATAACAGGATATGTTCCGTAGGCTCTTTGATGAATATCTGTATATTGGTTTCCGGCAATCTCAAGTGCTGTAAATGATGACCCAAATCCTCCAGTAGCGGTAGTTCCGATTCCTACTTGTCCGTTGGTATTTACTCTCACCTTTTCTGTATTATTAGTTCTGATAGCAAGGTCTGCATTATCTATAGTACCAAGAAAGTTAGCGGTTGGATTTGTTCCGGAATTACCAAGAATATTCCATGAGCTTAGATTAAGTGCGCCGGAAGTACTCACGGCTACCCAAAGCCCTCCTATACCCGCATTAGGGTGATATTGTAAGGTAATACTCCCCCAAGCAGTGATGAGAAGGTTAGTAGAGCCGGCTTGAATACCAGAGGCTGCCGCTGTTCCATCTTCATCTAAAATCGTCATTTCTTGATTCGTTCCATTGTATAGAGTAACAAGCTGACCATCTTGAGGATTGCTAAAACCTGCAATAGAAAATGCTGCTGTAGGTCCCGTTATTCTGTAATAGGAATACGCATTTGCCGGAGCTAGCACTCCATTTGCTCCGTTAGCAAGGGTAAGGTTCCATGACCGAAAGGCAATATTCCCACTCACATCTAATTTTGCTTGTGGAGTGGCGGTACCCACACCAATAAATTGAGCTTTTGCGTAAAAGATGACGGAGGAAAAAAACAAGAACAAGAACAGACGATTAAACGCGTTTAGGAAAGAATACTTCATTTTAAATGGAATTATTAATGATACATTTAAACATTATGAATAATTATTTATTTTGTTATTGAGGCGTTTAGAATCCGATGCGCAAATGTATTGAATATTTTCCAATGCAAGGGTTATTTTTTTTAAAAGACATAACGGCAGATTTAAATAAATCATAACATCGTACTAATCAGTATGTTTCATCGGTTACTAATGCAATTTTTACAAATTAACGAAATATTCTGAAATATATTCTTTAAAAAAAGTGAAAATATCTTTTCCTCTTGATTTACTATAAACGAAAAACAGCACCCGTCCATTCCATAGAGGGTGCTGTTTCACTATTAGGTCTTAATATGTTACCTTATTCAATCGTCAGTTTTTCAAGTACATACTGTACTCTTTCTCCACTGAATGAAGCAATCCTTAGTACTCCGGCATCGCCTAAATCTATCGCCGCTACTACGTATCCGTTCTTACTAGTAGAAAACGCATCTTTTCCGGCGATTGTTCCCTTCCATGCGTCTTGGGGAGCGAGGTCAAAAAAGTTGGGTCTTCCTAATGCTGATTTAGAGATGAGGTTAAGCTCTGTAAAGTCGGATTTGCCGCTGAGTTTAGCGTCAGGTCCTACAAGCAGTGTGGTAAATTTCTCAAAGTCGAGTGCCTCATCTCCTACAGGGGGTCTAGGAGGAACGGGAATTCTACCACCACCAGTAACTCCACCCGTACAAGAAAGGCAACCCATAAATGCAGTTAGATTGGAGGTTGTAGGCACCTTCGGGTCTAGGGTGGGTGCTCCTGTTGGTCCAAGTGGGCTTAATTGTAATGGGTCGAGGGTACTATTTTCAACCCCGAAGGTTTTAGCACTTACGTACTCCAAAGAGTCTCCCGCGTATAAGCACCTACAGTCTTTTGCAACCTCAATAGAGGCGTTTTTTTTGGGGGAATTGTAAACAACTTTTATGGCTTTGCTTTTTTCGAAAGCCGTAAGTTGTTCTTTTACTTCACTGAGTTCGTTAGGGTCTAACTCACAATTACAAGACTCTGCCGTGGTCAGTAAATATAAGAAAGGCAACGCAAGTAAAAACAAAGTTCTTTTCATTTTCATTTAACAGATAGTTTTAAAAATAATCAATACGACAAGGGATATTCCTTTTCCCTACAAATTTATGAAAAAAAATGAAAAGGGGTAACTATAAATTAAAATATTTTATAAAAAATAAAATTTAATCGTTAGCCTCAAGATGATAGAAATTTTGGTGATGGTTATTTAATAGGAGATAGCGGATTATTACGCCTTACTAATGTTTAAATATCTTTTTTGGTTTTTTACTACCTTTGTACAATGATGGTAAGGGTAAATAATTTTTTATGATAAAGGGTTCTCATTATTTATCTAAAAATATTTATAGGATTGTTTTTTAATATATTGATTGATAGTTTTTTGTATGGAGGTGTGATCATCTTGAAAACTAATTTTGGGTATAGACTGTATTAGGTGAATGATTGTATATTTGTTTTGTTTGATATGATTTTTGATGGATTAATTAGGTTTTTATTCTTACTTTCCCGCTCACTTTTGGTGATTGGAGGTGGGCTTATGCTTTCTGCTTTTCCTTTAAACGGCAAAAATATATCTGCTACTATAGAGCAAGAATCTTTAATAATAGATAGTTTAATTTTGAACAATCGCCTTGCTGAAGCTGAAAAGATATTAGGACATTTAGAGGGAGAATTGCCCTATTATAAAAATAATGAGGGGCATAGTCAGTTACAAGCTACGTTAATGCTCTATGAGGTTGATTTATGTCTAAGAAAAGAGCAATTTAGTAAGGCCGCTGAAATTGCATTTTTAGTACTTGATTTAGCAAAAAAACATAATTTACCTATCATCGAATATAAAACTTCGCTAATCGTTGCTTTGACATACGAACAGACAGGATACTTTGGCTTGTGTAGGGAGTATTTGGATAGGGCATATCGTATTTATGAAGAACATAAATTAGTAGATGTTTTTAGTACATATTGTATTCGGGTTTCTTCTTATTATCGTCTTACAGGTAGAGGAGAAGAGGCTAGAACATTTGCTTACTATGGACTAGAATATGGTCAAAAATATGGGCAGACTAGGGATTTCTATGATGCTTGTTTGTTATTAGGCATACTTTTAAAAGCGGCAGAGTATGAACAATCTATATATTATACTTCTTTGGCGGCAAGGAGTTTTATGAAAAGAAATGATTATTCAGGGGTAGCTGCAATGTATAATAATATTTCAAAAACGCTTTTTTTGCATAAACAGACTAGCCGTGCCTTATTGCACAATGATTCTGCCTTATATATACAAAAGGCGTATCCACTACTGATTGAAAAGTCACTTAGTTCCATCATATTCAAGCATAGAAGTGAACTATTTGAAGCAGAGGGCAAATTAGATTCTGCTTTTTATTATTTTAGACAATATCATACCGATACGATACTCGCAAATACGAAAATAGAGGCTGCTGAAATAAAAGGAATTACTGAAAAATATGAAAGCCAAAAAAAGGAAAATACTATACAAAAACAAAGACAACAATTGATTTTTACTATTGTACTCCTCTTGGTGATTACTATAGCCTCAGTGTTGGTTATTCAGAGGAATATAAAAATTAATTCTCAAAACAAATTAATTAATAGTCAATTAGACGAAATGGCCAAAGCATTACAGCAAAAGCAAGTACTTTTATCGGAGCTTCAACACCGCGTAAAAAATAATATGCAGCATATAATTAGTATTCTTGAAATGCAAAAGGAGTCTATCAATCACAATAATATAGAGGAATTGATAAGAAGCAATCAAAGCCGGATTTACTCCATGTCTTTGCTTCACAAAAAACTTCATATATCGGATAATGTGAATGAGGTCGATTTAAAACGGTATCTGGAGGAGCTATCGGAGTTAGTCAAAAGTTCTTACAACACAGAAAAAGAAATAATCATCACTAATATCTGCGAGATTGATAATCTTACGATTGATAAAGCCTCTCCTATCGGATTAATTATTGTAGAACTGATAAGTAATAGTATAAAACACGCTTTTGAACATGTTTCAAATGGCATAATTACTATTAACATCACCAAAGATATTATTTCTCAAACCCATAAGTTGCATTATGCTGATAATGGCAGTGGGTTTGATTTTCATAAAACACCCGAAAAGGGATTAGGGATAGAAATCATTAAAGGACTTAGCGACCAACTAAGTGGAACGCTTATTGCCTCTAATCAAGCGGGATTTAATCTTATACTCTATTTTTAAAAATATTGCTTTATTTGTATGGAAGGAAAACAGATTTTATTAGTGGAAGACGATTTTCTAAACAGAAGATTGACCAGAAAAGCTCTTTTAGAAAAAAAGCATATCGTTTTTGAAGCTAAAAATACACAAGAAGCACTCGAAATTATTCGTAAAGAAGCCCTTGATTTAATTATTTTAGATATTAATTTGGGTGAAAACGAACAAGATGGAATTAGCCTTGGACAGTACCTTATGAACAATATTGCTATTCCATTTATCTACCTCACTGCTTACGATACTCCTAATATAATGAACAAGGCTATTGGCACAAATCCCCATGCTTATCTTACTAAACCGTTTAGAAATATTGATTTATGGGCTTCGATAAATCTTGCCCTCATGCACTTCTCCGATAAAAAGAAATATAAACCGACTTTACTTGTAAGGGACGGGGAATATAACTTGGAGCTACCCATAGAAGACATCAATTATATAGAATCCGAAGCCAATTATTTGCTTGTACACACGAGTAGTAAGGTGTATAAATGCAGAAGTACTATTTCCCAAATGCTCGAAAAACTCCCCGAGTCTTATTTTGTACAAACTCATAGAGCTTATATAGTGAATAAAAATAAAGTAGAGAAGTTTAATTCAAATCATGTTGTAGTTAATGGAGCAATAGTTCCCTTTTCCAAAACATATATAGTTAGTAAATAGGTTTTTGTGAAGTAGTTTTATTTCTCCTTTTTTGCCGAAATAAATCGGGAAATTCATTCTATCCCTAAAAACGGCTTTTTATCCCTATTATTTTTTTGTGGGTTATTTGATACTCATCTTTGTAACTACAAAATAAGTAGGTAGCCGAAAATACTAAAATAGAGTAGGCGTTACGCTCAAACTTTTTTTAAAATGAAAATTATTAAGGTTTTATTTTTGGTCTTATTAACCTCTGTTGCTTCTCAAATATTCGCACAAGAGAGAGGGCATTCTTTTAGCCCCAATTACGGCGGGTATTATAATTTAAGAACGGCGTTTACAGGAGACGAACTGTCATTGGAATGTAACGGAGCAGAAAGTCCCTTTATGAACGGGGCGGCATTTATGTCATCTGCCAAAGGAACAAGCGGACAAATGTGGAGACTTGTAGCAGACTCCCAAAATAAAGGATGGTATAGGTTACAAACTGCCTTACATGGAGACAAAAAGTGTTTGGAATGTAATGGTAAGGATAGCCCTTTCAAGGGCGGAGCTTCTTTTATGGATAATTGCCAAAACGTATCAGGTCAGCTTTGGAGATTAGAGTTAGTGAGTGCGAATAATGGAGATCATATCTACAGATTACGCAGTATGTTACATGGAGACGTTTATTCATTAGAGGGCAACAAGCCCGGAGGTAGTGCTAACGGAGGCAATACTTTTATGGATAAAACACAAAATGTAAGTGGTCAAATGTGGCGTTTGGTTCCCGTTAAGTAATTAATAATACGATACAATAACCCAGTCTTTAATAGCGCAACCCTAAAAATGGATTTGGAGCAAGTCTCTAAGTCCATTTTTTATTTGGAGGGGTTGTAAAAATTATTTTTCTTACTACTTTTGTACCCATAATTTATCTGAAATAAAGGTGATATGGAAAACGAAAAAAAGGTAATATTAATCATCATGGACGGGTGGGGAATAGCAGAGGACAAAGCAGTAAGTGCGATTGATAATGCAAATACCCCGTTTTATGATTCTATCTTGAAAAAATACAGTAATACCCGGCTTCAGGCTTCCGAGCTTGCGGTGGGGCTACCGGAAGGGCAAATGGGAAACTCTGAAGTCGGACATACAAATATTGGGGCGGGGCGAGTAGTGTATCAGGAATTAGTAAGGATTAATCTTGAGATGAAAGAGGGGCGCTTTGCCAAAACAGAGGCGGTTCAAGAAATGATTGATTATTGTAAGAAGAATGATAAGCCGCTCCATTTGTTAGGGTTATTATCAGATGGAGGGGTACATAGTCATATTGAACATCTCAAAGGAATATTAGCCACATTAAAGCAGGCCCAGGTACCCAATGTGTTTCTACACGTATTTACGGACGGGAGAGATACTGCCCCGAATGGTGGAATGGAATATATAAAGGAAATAGAATCATTCATAAAGGAAAAAGGAACCGGAAGAATCGCTTCTGTTGTAGGCAGGTATTATGCTATGGATAGAGATAAGCGATGGGAAAGGGTTAAAGTAGCCTATGATTTATTAGTAAATGGTATTGGAAGCCCTTTTGAAACGGCTATGGAGGCAGTGAAGTACAGTTACGAAAATCATATCACTGACGAATTTATAAAACCATCTGTAATTGGAGAGGTAGTGAAGATTCAACCCGAAGATGCTGTATTTTTCTACAATTATCGCACAGATAGGGGCAGAGAATTAACGGAAGTTTTAACACAAAACGACAACCATGAATATAACCTCCATACTTTGCCACTGCATTACACAACGATGACCCGATACGATGAGAAGTTTCAGGCAGTAAAGGTAGTATTTGAAAAGTCAGAAATGGAAAATGGATTGGGAGAATATCTGTCTGCTAATGGGAAAAAACAAATCCGAATAGCTGAAACGGAAAAATATCCCCATGTAACCTTTTTCTTTAATGGAGGAAAAGAGACCCCCTTTGAGGGAGAAAAAAGAATTTTATGCCCCTCCCCCAAAGTTGCTACCTATGATTTGAAGCCGGAAATGAGTGCTTTTGATATTCGCGATGCTATTATTCCCGAAATACAAAAACAAGAAGCCGACTTTATTTGCCTTAATTTTGCCAATCCCGACATGGTAGGGCATACCGGCATAATGGAGGCGGCAATTCATGCCTGCGAAGTCGTAGATAGCTGTACGCAAGAGGTAACAGAGGCTGCAGTAGCGAATGGTTATAATGTATTTATCACGGCTGACCACGGCAATGCCGATAAAATGAAAAACCCCGATGGAAGCCCACATACTGCACATACCCTTGCATTGGTACCCTTGATTTTTATACCCTATAATAATGTCCATATCAAAAACAAACAAGAATACCGCTTACGCCCCGTACTTGGAAAGCTAGGAGACTTAGCCCCCACAATCCTGACTATCATGGGGCTTCCAGTTCCAGAGCAGATGACGGGAGATATATTAGTTGAAAAAATAAATTAATCTATTCATCTCTCCATGAAAGTTGCACTATTCCCCGGCTCCTTTGACCCAATTACAGAAGGACATGTTGAGATTATCGAAAGGGGGCTTTCTCTTTTTGATAAAATCATCGTAGCAATCGGTGTCAATGCCAATAAAAAGTACATGTTCAGCTTAGAAGACCGCATGGCAATGCTATCGGCAACGTTTGGTAAAGAAAATAGAATAGAAGTAGATTATTATCAATCGCTTACGGTGGAATATGCTAAAACCCGGAACATTCCCTTTATCCTTAGGGGGCTTCGCGCACCCAGCGACCTTGAATACGAGCAGCCAATTGCTTACGTAAATCAACACCTAAATCCCGAAGTTGAGATTGTTTGTTTACTTAGCAAGCCAGAGACGGCTCACATCTCTTCTACCGTAGTGAGGGAAATTATACGCTACAACGGAAACCTTCAAAAACTAGTTCCTATGTCCGTCATCGAATATATTTTGAAAAAAAAGTTGCAGTTTTGATTTTTTTTTGTTAATTTAGCCCCGAATACTTTTTTTTAACCATTTATAACATTTTTTCTATGGGAGATTATACTAATTCACCCCCTGCGAGTGCAGGAAATCGCTTGCTTGCATACTTAATTGACGGGCTTATTGGAGGGGCATTAGCCGCTGTCATTGGTCTGATTATGGGTAACCCCCGAGACTCCTCCATAGGGCAACTTGTAGGATTGGCTTATTTTCTTACCAAGGAAGCATTGCCTTTTACTGGCGGACAAAGTATTGGTAAAAAAGCAATGAAAATTAGGGCGGTAACAGAAGATGGAAATGCCCTAACCAATAATTGGGCAGCTTCTGCTATTCGAGTAGTCTCACTCCTCATTCCTTTTGTCAATTTGTATGACCTATATCTTGTTTTCAACAATAAGCCCCGCCTTGGCGACCAATGGGCAAAAACAAGAGTAGTAGTGGAGTAACAACCTAAGGGGTTACTAAGTGTGTAGAATTGCAGACTAGTATCTTAACTATGCTATTTTTTATATACAAGAAAAATATTCTCAAATTTTTATTCACCATTTAATTACAAAAAATTATGCAATACGTAGTAGGTTTAGTTATTGGAGGGCTTATTGCCTATTATATCTACAATGATTCAGGAAAGCGCGGAATGAATCAAGTGGTATGGGCTGTTTGTGGCTTTTTGTTTGGTTTACTGACACTAATTAATTTATCTAGTGGTCCGCAAGCCGGAGCAGCATTCGTAAAATATTATTAGGATAGAAAAAAAACGCATTCTATAAGATAGGCGGTTTTTTTCTATCTAATTGTCTATTTAACCCTAAATAAAGTCCAGATATTAAGGTTTTTTCTTTGAAGTCTTGACCTTATAAGCCGCAGCAATAAAGGCGGTGAATAGCGGGTGTGGGTTCTCTACAGTAGAGGCATACTCCGGGTGAAATTGCGAAGCTAGGTAGTAAGGGTGGTCTTCCGGCTTCAGTTCTATAATTTCTACCAATCCAGACTTAGGATTAATGCCGCTCATTAGCATTCCGGCTTTTTGGTATTGCTTTGTAAATTCGCTATTAAATTCATAGCGGTGTCTGTGTCTTTCTATAACAACCGCTTTCTCGTAGGCTTTAAACGCGTGTGTATTCTTAGTCAAGGCGCACTCATATTCTCCCAAGCGCATAGTCCCTCCCATTTGACGCGTATTTTTTTGTTCTTCCATCATAGAAATGACAGGGTTTTGTGCATCAGGTTTAAATTCAGAGCTATTACAGTCTGGCAACTGAAGCACATTCCTTCCAAATTCGATAATAGCTACTTGCATTCCTAAGCATATCCCAAAGAAAGGGATTTTATTCTCTCTCACAAACTTTACGGTGAGAATTTTACCATCTACTCCTCTTTCCCCAAATCCAGGTCCCACGAGTACACCGTCTAATCCGGAAAGCATCCTTCCAGCGTTCCCTGCATTTATATCTTCAGAATGAATCCATTTAATATTTACGGCAAGCTCCATTTCAGTCCCCGCAATTTTAAGGGATTCGTGAATCGAGAGATAGGCATCTTTTAATTCTACATATTTCCCCACGATTCCGATGGTAATTTCGTCAGAAGGATTTCTTAGCCGATTGAGGAAAGTTTTCCACGCATTAAGCCCGTTTAGCGGATTGATGGGAAGTTGAAGATATTCTAACGTGATTCTATCCAGATTTTCCTTCATGAGCAAAAAAGGGACATCATAAATCGAAGAGGCATTAATGTTTTCAATTACTGCTTCCTCTTTTACATTACAGAAACGTGCAAGCTTGACTTTGAGTTCATCTCCGAGATGATGTTCTGAACGACACACAAGAATGTCGGGCTGTATTCCGGAGGACAATAATTCCTTGACAGAGTGCTGAGTAGGCTTAGTCTTTAATTCTCCCACTACGGATAAATAGGGAACAAGCGTAAGATGAATGACCAAGCAATGTTGTGTTCCATACTCATACCGAAACTGCCTTAATGCTTCAATGTAAGGCAAAGCCTCGATGTCTCCCACAGTTCCACCAATTTCAGTAATGATAATGTCATAATGATTATGCTCATTGAGGAGCGTAAACCTCCTTTTTATCTCATCGGTAATGTGCGGGATTACTTGCACTGTCTTACCATGATATTCTCCCATTCGTTCCCGTTTGATTACCGTTTCGTAAATCCTTCCCGTAGTAACGTTATTGGCTTGAGAGCAGGGCGTATTTAGAAACCGCTCATAATGACCAAGGTCTAAATCGGTTTCGGCTCCGTCCCGCGTTACATAGCACTCTCCATGCTCATAGGGATTCAGAGTACCCGGGTCAATATTAATGTAGGGGTCAAATTTTTGAATTGTCGTATTATAACCTCTTCCTTGAAGGAGCTTCGCCAAGGAAGCTGCCAAAATTCCTTTACCTAAGGAGGAAGTTACCCCCCCGGTTACGAATATGTATTTTGTGGTTTTTTTCATCCAGACTAAAAGTTTGGCAAAGTTACAACTTTATTCGGTTCTTTCTGAACTTTTTAAAAACCTTCCTCAATTCTTACTATATTGCTACATAAATGGGTATTTTCATTAAATATTTAAATACTATATTATAGAATTTTCTTTTATTTGTACTTTATTGATTAATGCAAAATATTAATCAATAGCTTATTTGCCGTAATCTATAAGAATAAATATATTTATTTTGCTAATAATCAATATATTGGTACTTATTTTTATTTATATTTAATGATTTTAAAGCCAAATATTGCTAAAAAATAAATGTAATTAAAATGATAATTTACAATTCTCCGTAGTATATGTTTTTGATTTTATCACAAGGGTTATTCCTTGAAAAAATATATAAAATATTTAAA
>CAUJFT010000319.1 GCA_963169475.1 Bacteroidota bacterium
GAGGTCTTTCTCTCTATTCAGTATCAGCATTTTCTAAGGTATTTTCCCTACCTATTTCAGGGTAGGGAAAACTTACTGTATCAATCTGTCTTCTAAAATTCTTTTGGCAAGGTGATACTCAAACACGCCCCATTCGCTAGGATTATTGACAATTTCTATGAGATTAGGGATAGAGTAATCATAAATATCGTGATACCCCACCCATTCCTCGGCTGCCTGCTGAAGGGCATTATCTAGGGTTTGATGTGCAAGATATTCATCACTTTCCGCTACCATTATCCAAAAGGCATTTTCTGGAGAGAAGCCAAAATATACCTTGTCTAAGGTATCAAGGGTATTATCCTGAATCTCGGCAGATACTCCTTGGTTCATCAAGATTTGTACTACTTCCTCTGCGGATTGTCTGTCAAAACATTTTAAAAAAATAACCATATTATATTTTTCCATCTATTTTCGTTTTATACCAAACCCATGATGAGTCATAGTATGGAGACTTTATAATGCTGATAATAAGGTATTTATGAGATTTTTTAGTTAAATAATTGGCTATTGCTATAATTACAGAGGCAAAATTGATTTTGCTCCAAAATCGGCGTAAAATATCTAACAAAGTTAAGATATATTTTTCAATATTTATAGTCAAATTTAAAAGAAAATAAAACATTCCTGCGCCAAACTTGTTTTGATTTAAATTCAGTCCAAATAAAAACAAATAGAAGGCACCCAAAGAAGTTATTATTGATATGTCAGACGAGACGCTCTTACAAGAAATTACCTCTCAAAAATACAAATATGGATTTACCATAGATATAGAGGCCGACCAAGCACCTCCGGGGTTAAACGAGGAGATAATTCGTTTTATTTCTGCAAAGAAAAAAGAACCGGAGTGGATGCTTAACTTTCGGCTTAGGGCTTTTCGTCATTGGCAGACGATGGAGGAGCCTCAATGGGCTAAAATAGATTATCCGAAGATTAATTATCAAGATATTATCTACTATTCTGCTCCTAAATCCAAAAAACTAAATTCTCTGGACGAAGTAGACCCTGAAATCTTAAAAACGTTTGCAAAACTTGGGATTCCCTTGGAAGAGCAAAAAGCCCTCTCCGGAGTTGCGGTAGATGCGGTCATAGACTCTATCTCCGTAAAAACAACCTTCAAAGAGAAATTAGGGGAAAAAGGAATCATTTTTTGTTCTTTTTCGGAAGCCATACAAGAACACCCCGAACTAGTAAAAAAATACTTAGGGACTGTTGTTCCCTATAATGACAATTATTTTGCAACCCTAAATTGTGCCGTATTTACTGACGGTTCTTTTGTGTACATTCCCAAAGGGGTTCGTTGTCCTATGGAGCTATCTACTTATTTCCGGATTAATGAAGCCAAGACCGGTCAATTTGAGCGGACATTGATTGTCGCAGATGAAGGGAGTTATGTAAGCTATTTGGAAGGGTGTACAGCACCAATGAGGGACGAAAACCAACTTCATGCAGCAGTGGTAGAGCTTGTGGCGCTCAAAGATGCTCAAATCAAATATTCGACTGTTCAGAATTGGTATCCGGGAGATGAAAATGGAAAAGGAGGAATTTATAATTTCGTAACCAAAAGAGGAATTTGTAAGGAAGAAAATGCCAAAATCTCATGGACACAAGTGGAGACGGGTTCTGCTATTACATGGAAATATCCCTCCGTTATCCTCAAAGGCGACAATACAGTAGGGGAGTTCTATTCGGTAGCCGTTACCAATAATTATCAGCAGGCAGATACCGGTACCAAAATGCTACATATTGGTAAGAACACCCGTTCAACCATTGTCTCTAAGGGTATCTCCGCGGGTAAAAGCCAAAATGCGTATAGAGGACAAGTAAAAATTATGAAGTCGGCAATAGGCTCCCGTAATTTTTCTCAATGCGATTCTCTACTTATCGGGGATAAATGCGGTGCGCACACATTCCCCTATATTGAATCTGCCCATTCTTCTGCAATTATAGAGCATGAAGCAACTACTTCTAAGATTGGGGAAGACCAGATTTTTTACTGTAATCAACGCGGAATTGATACAGAACACGCCGTCTCCCTCATCGTAAATGGCTTTACCAAAGAAGTTCTCAAACAGCTCCCCATGGAGTTTGCCGTAGAAGCCCAAAAACTTTTGGAAATCAGCTTGGAGGGAAGTGTGGGATAGTTTTTAATAATAGGTTGTTTTTATCACTTATATGCTTCCCTTGTGTACAAAATATATTTTTTAGAAAAAAAGATTAATAAGTTAGAAGAATAAAAAAGACGATATGCTTACCATCAAAAATTTACATGCAGAAATTGACGGGAAGAAAATCCTTAAAGGATTAAATTTACAAATAAATCCGGGTGAGGTTCATGCAATTATGGGACCTAACGGTGCCGGTAAAAGTACATTAGCTTCTGTGCTTGCTGGCAAAGAAGCCTATGAGGTTACTGAGGGTAGCGTGGATTTTGACGGAAAAGACCTCCTCGCTATGAGTACCGATGTACGCGCTTGTGAAGGGCTTTTTCTTGCTTTTCAGTATCCCGTAGAAATACCGGGCGTAAGCATGACTACTTTTCTCAAAGCCTCTGTAGATGCCGTTAGAAAATATAAAAACCTACCAGAATTGTCGGCGAAGGCGTTTTTACAATACATGAGAGAAAAACAGCAAATGGTAGAGATAACCAAGGAACTGACCAACCGCGCCGTAAACGAAGGATTTTCGGGAGGAGAAAAAAAACGAAATGAGGTATTTCAGATGGCGATGCTTGACCCTAAACTTGCCGTATTAGACGAAACCGATTCCGGATTGGATATTGACGCGCTAAGAGTGGTCGCAAATGGCGTAAATCAATTGAAAAATGAGAACAATGCCTTTGTTGTGATTACCCATTATCAACGGTTATTAGACTACATCGTTCCCGATTTTGTTCATGTTCTATATGACGGGAAAATCGTAAAGTCTGGACCAAAGTCGCTCGCATTAGAATTAGAGGAGAAAGGGTATGATTGGATTAAAGAAGAAACTATTGCATGAATTTAGCCATGAACTCACCCATTAAAGAAACCACAAAGGCTTTTATTAGTCAGTTCGAAACGGGAGAAGCTCTTCCGTTTGGCGAAACAAAAAGACAGCAAGCAGTAGGCTTCCTCCAAAATGCAGTACTCCCCGGACAAAAAACTGAGGATTGGAAATATACAAGCTTAATGCCGATAACAACAAAGGAGTTTCAGCAGCCGGAAAATTACGCTTCCCGTAGTTTGGATATTTGTAATATCCCCAATCTTGAAGCCCACACGATTGTTTTTGTAAATGGCGCGCTCCATTCTGTGAATATGCTACCAGGATTTGACTCGGATTTAATGATACAATCCTTTGGGTCAATGAACGAAACCGCCCAGATAATTGCCGAAAAATATTTTGCCCACCTCACGCCTCCAGATTTAGATATTTTTACGGCACTCAATACTGCTTATGGAAATAAAGGGACGATGATTTTTGTGCCTGCCAAAAGACAGGTTCAAAAACCCATTCATATACAGCATCTTACTGATACCAATATTCCTATAGGAATTCAGCATAGAAATTTAGTAATTGTATGGGAAGAATCCTCCGTTACCATTTTGGAAACCTATCATGGTACTAAGCAAAACAGCACTTTTCGCAATCAGGTTACAGAAGTAATTGTAGCAGAAAATGCCTCTCTGTCTTATTTTAAGTTTCAGCATGAGGGCAGAAACGCCTCTCATATTGAGCAGTGTAACGTAATGCAGCAAGCCAATAGCCAAACCGCCTTCTTTACGGTTTCTCTTAGTGGCGAAATCATAAGAAATACCCTTCGCATTCGGATTAATGGAGAAGGGGCGCACGCCGGACTCAAAGGAGGATACCTCCTTGATAATATCGAACATGTAGATAATTATACCGAAGTCCATCATATCAAACCGCATTCTACCAGCAATGAGCTATACAAAGGAATTATTGGCGGACAGGCTACAGCAGTATTTAGTGGAAAGATTCAGGTCTATCCAGATGCCCAGAAAACTCAAGCCTACCAATCTAATAAAAGTGTACTACTCACTGATACGGCAAATGTCTATACTAAGCCTCAACTTGAAATCTATGCAGATGACGTAAAATGTTCTCATGGAGCAACCACGGGACAAATCAATGAAGAGGCTCTCTATTACATGATGACACGCGGAATCAGTAAAACCGAAGCGCGCAAGTTGTTAATAGGCGCGTTTTTAGAAGAAATATTTAACGAATTTGGGGTCAAGGAAGTGGAAGAGTATGTTCATCGTTGTATTCAAGAAAAAATGGACTCAATACATTGAGCGTAAATTCTTAATTAGAAAGAATGGAAACATTTGTCCAAAAGTATAAAAAAATATCTCGAATTGTCGGATTGACGGTACTAGTGTTATTTATAGCCACCTATCTGGTTTACCTTATCAGACCTCACACCTTTGAGGAGTTGGGTATAGATATTGAATCTTTGGCAGAATATACCATTCTATTCTTTATAATAAAAGGAACAATTACTACCTCAATTATTTTGTACGGAATTTGGATAATCCGAAAGAAAAGAAATAGGAATTAAACTTGTAATAATCCGAAAAAAAAACTACTTATTGGGGTAGAGAACAGAAGAAATAGGCTAATTTATTGTTTTGAATCCTCTCCCTAAAACCATTATGATTTTTTTTGTAGATGTTTTGATTAGATTTATATTTCTTTTTTTATTAGACCTATATACATGGCAAGCGATTAAAACCGTTTTTCCTGATAAACCTATGATAAAATGGGGCTATTGGGGATTTCATATTCTGCTTTATTTGAGTACACTCCTATTGACAGGAGGTGGAGGTATGGGGCAGATTAAGGTGAAATATACCTTTTGGTTTTTTTCGTGCATTATCGCCTTATATATTCCCAAGCTACTGATAGTTTCCGTGTTGCTCATAGAAGACCTTAGTAGGGTTATTCGTTGGATATGGGGTATGTTCTCAAAACACGAAGTACCCGAATCCCCCACAAATACCATTTCAAGGGCGCGCTTTATTAGCCAACTGGGGTTATTTGCGGGAGCAGTTCCTTTGCTTGCGATACTAAACGGCATGATTCGTACCAAATACAACTACAAGATAAATCGGGTAAATATTCCTATTAAAAACCTGCCCGATTCCTTTGAAGGCTTTACTATCACACAAATTTCAGACTTGCATACCGGCAGCTTTGACAACAAAAGTGCAGTTCGCAAAGGTATGGAGAGGATTAATGAACTCCGTTCAGACCTGATTGTCTTTACGGGAGACCTTATCAACTTTAATGTAAAGGAAATAGAAGGCTTTCAGGAAATATATTCCGTTTTATCAGCCAAAGAAGGGATACTTGCAGTACTTGGCAATCACGACTATTATTACAGCAATAGAGAAGCCCCAGAGGCAGAAAAGAATGCTCATTTTGAGGAGGTTACCCGTCAGCATGCCACATTTGGATGGAAGCTCCTCCGGAATGAATCCCATTTAATTGAACGAAATGGAGAAAAATTAGCCATTCTGGGCGTAGAAAATTGGGGTAAATCTCCATATTTTCCTCAAAAAGGCGATATCTCTCTCGCAAAAAAAGGAGCAGAAGAGGCAACCGTAAAAATATTGTTATCCCATGACCCGTCTCATTGGAATGCCAAAGTAAGACCCGAACACCAAGATATTTCCCTTACGCTTTCCGGACATACGCATGGCTTTCAGTTCGGAATAGAAATACCGGGGTTCAAATGGAGTCCCGCACAATTTGCCTATCCGCAGTGGGCAGGGCTTTATCAAGAAGGCGAACAATACCTATATGTAAATAGGGGGTTTGGCTTCCTTGGCTTCTCCGGACGCGTAGGTATCCGACCAGAGATTGTACAATTTACTCTTGTTAAGGCGTAAACCACTTTTTTCTCTATAACAAAAAGAGAGAACAGTACCCGAAGTCAAATATACCCAATATTTAAATCATTGATTATAAGATACTTAAAGATTATTGCTTTTTGTTTATGATACACTCCTTTTAGATGATAGGGGAGACCTGAACGGCATAAAAATATTATACCCCTTAACCCTTTTTCCATTTTTGGGTTAATATGACGAAAATATACGGAAAAATGCTAAAACGGAAATTGACATTAATTGAAAAAATAATACTCATAGGAGTAGTCGGATTTGGTTTATTTATTATCTTATTTACCGCAATCATGAAACGGGAAAATAAAGATTTCTATATTCCCAAAGGTTTTTCGGGCTGGATAAATATTCGATATAATGTACCCGGCGCACCAATATTACCCCATAAAGAGGGAGCATTACAAATTCGGATTCCCGCTGACGGCAATTTGACAACCGCCTCTCCATTTGAAGATGGATGGAGTCGCGACCGCTTTTTTTGGTATGATTCTTCCGGAAATATTGAAGAAATCCCCCGCACCATTCGAGAAGCCGGAGAAATCCGTAAATGGATTCATTGGTACGAATCTCACATTACTTCCCATAATAATTTGATTCCCACATTAAAATTGGGTACCGATACTCTGCTTTATGACAAAGCCCGCATCGTAAAAACACAAGACGGTAACGTTCAATACCTTGAGGGGATAAAGACACGGGAAGCAATGTATATAAGCCCTAAGACCGAAAATCTTCAATTTAACCCGCCCCCAAACCCTGATACAACCCTCTTGATACCCCGCCTAAAAAAAATATTAACAGAAAATAAAAAATAGTCTGTATCTTTGACAGTAACAAACACAAAAAAACGACCAGAATCGGAACGCTTTTTGTGAGAATACGGATTAGGCTTATTAAGGGGTTTGTTAATACGGATTAATATGCAGAATTTGGATAGAAATTTAAAAAAAATCACTATACTTTTACTTGCATTTAGCTACATGTATTTGGCTAATGCTCAGGAACTTATACCATATAGAAAGGGTGAAAAGTGGGGACTTGCTGATACTTCTGGAAGCATAGTTGTTAAGTGTGAGTATGACGGGATTACCTTTCCCGAAAATGGAAATGTCTATGTTAAACTCAAAGGCGAAACTGGTATGCTCAACCTCAAAGGTGAGGTAATTATCCCACCAAAATACAAATCAATCGGATATTTTCATGATGACCTCGCCTATGTAAATGAAAAAGGGAAATGGGGATATGTTAATCCCAAAGGAGGAGAGGCTATCTCACCTAAATATGAGCAAGTAGGAAACTTCAACCAGGGGGCTGCAAGGGCGAAGTGGAAGGGAAAATGGGGATTTATTGACAACAAAGGCAAAGAAATCGTAAAAAATGAATTTGAAGATTGTCGTTTTCTCAATGCAGACTTATACCTCGTAAAAAAAGATAGGAAATGGGGAGCTTTTAATGCCCTAGTAAAGGAAATACTCCCACCTATTTATGACAGCATCGGCACTACCATTGGAGAATACCGCTTAATTCAGAAAGATAAAAAGTGGGGGCTTTTTAAGGGCTACGGCGAAATTGTCCTCAATTGTGAATATAACGAAATCTCTCCCTTTAATGAAGAATTTATTCGGATTCGGCAATGGGATAAATACGGACTTATGCACCTCAAAACGACCACAACCCTACCTTGTGAGTTTACAGCAGATGAACTAAGCGACGTAGCCGAAAATTATGCATTTTACAAATGGAAAATAACAAATCAAGAAAAACTCTCTGCCTTCGCTGCCATTCAGTCTCCATTAGGACGTTTTTTCGGTGCGAAAAAAGACAATAAATGGGCGATAATGGACACCCTCCTCCATGAGATTTATCCCTTTCAATTAGACAGTGTATCTGTACTAGAAAATCATTTTATCGTCAAAAAATTTGGAAAATGGGGGATTTATAACCCCAGAGAGAAAAAATTTGTGATTTTTTGTCGTTTTTCAGAGCTAAAACCTGACGTAAATGGCAGAATTATCTCCCGCCTCCAAAATGACTTCGGAATGATAGACACCTTTGGAAACATGCTTGTTGCTTGCATTTATGAAAGCGTTCGTTCTAAGGGAAAAGACTTATATTTGGTTTCTCTTCAAGGGAAATACGGGTTGATAAATGGGCTAGGGCTTCCTGTTACTCCTCTCAAATATAAAGAAATAGAAGATTATGACCAACAATACGCATTTTTACAGACCGGACAAAAAACGGGACTTTTTGACTATCAAGCAGAGAAAGTACTCATTCCGGCGATGTTCGATGTAATTTCTTTCTGGAAAAATAACATGGTCGTTGTAAAAGATAAAGAGGAGTTTGGGATTATGAATACCAATGGAAAATGGGTGAATCACTTACAATTTTCTGAGGTAACAGAGCAAATGTACGGAAGGCTCAAAGTCCGTAAA
>CAUJFT010000320.1 GCA_963169475.1 Bacteroidota bacterium
TTACATGAATCGCTAGAAACTACAAAAATTCATTCTGTATCGGGTATTTTACCCCAAGAAGCCGCCTTAGTGGCGCATCGCCCATTTCGTTCTCCCCATCATACTATCAGCGACGTGGCATTAGTCGGAGGCGGGGGGATACCTCAACCCGGAGAAATCAGCCTTGCCCATAATGGTGTACTTTTTTTAGATGAATTACCAGAGTTTAAAAGAACCGTTTTGGAAGTATTAAGGCAGCCTTTGGAAGACAGAAAGGTAACCGTATCTAGGGCAAAGGTTACCGTAGATTACCCTGCAAACTTTATGCTTGTTGCAAGCATGAACCCTTGCCCTTGTGGGTATTTTAACCACCCCGACAAGGAATGTGTCTGTTCGCCAGCAGTAGTACAGAAATATATGAGCAAAATTTCAGGTCCGTTAATGGATAGAATTGATATGCACATAGAAGTAACTCCCATTCCTTTTGAGGAACTCACCTCCAAAAAAGAAGGGGAAAAAAGTATAGAAATCCGTGAGCGGGTGATTCGCGCAAGAGAGCGACAAACAGCCCGTTTTCAAGGAATGGAAGGGATTTATTCCAATGCTATGATGCCCTCTCATACTGTGCGCAAATTATGTACTTATGACTCCGCAGGAGAGAGCCTTCTAAAAGTCGCTATGAAAAAATTAGATTTATCGGCAAGGGCATTTGATAGAATTTTAAAGGTAGCCCGTACTATTGCAGACCTTGCCGATTCCGATGCTATAAAAACAGAACATATTGCAGAAGCAATTCAGTACCGAAGCCTCGATAGAGAAAGCTGGGGGCTGGGATAGAATACTTTATAAAAACCCTCTCCTTCTAAACTAATTTGTAATTGGGAGAGTGGTAAAATTAAATCTCTTTACACAGCTAACAAATCAGGAAGAACTCCGTTTATCGTTAAAGGAAATTACTAAAATTAAAAATTCCAAAATAAAGTAAAAAACAGTAAAAAATGATGAAGAACATTAAATTGTTAAAAGGTGTACTCACGATTGCTTTATTCACCCTATCATTGGTTGCTTTTGCACAAGATAAAGAAATTCCCTATTCCGAAGTTCCTGCCCCTATTCAATCTTATATAACTACTCATTTCCCAAGCAATCAGGTATTGAAGGCAGAGGTGGATAATGACGGTTTAGCTAAAGAGTATGATATTTCATTGAGTGATAAGTTTGAGCTTGAGTTTAACTCAAGCGGGCAACCCAAGAGTATCGAGGGAAAGTCAAAACTTCCGGATAGCGTAGTTCCTTCTCAGATTAAAAGCTACGTGGAGAAAAATTACGCTGGCAATTATATTACTAAGTGGGATTTATCTAAAAAACATCAATCCGTTGAGCTAAATAATAAATTAGACTTAAAGTTTACTTTAAGTGGTGATTTTGTCAAGGCTGAATAAGGCTTACCCCCAAAGCCGTAGTATTACAATCCTATTAGGTTTTTGCAGGGATATCCTAAAGTAACCGATTAAAAAATCAGGAAAAGTGGCGGAAGCGTTTGAGATTTGGTTGATGTGAAAGAAGCCGCTATGAATGCCTCTCTTGCCGAAGTTCAAGCTCCCTTAATTTTTTATACCTTAGAAATACTCCTTTGGCAGTCGCTTTTGCAATAAAAAAACCGGTTGCTCCGTCAAGGAATCCTAATTGAAAGCAATACATTTTGATAAATCGAAAAATTGGCGAGAAGAGGATTAAAGCGATATTATATTTTTTCCCCCGCTTAAAAAGAGAGGCTGCAGCAAGGGTGGCATATTTCTCTATTTTTTGAAAAAATTGTATTCGGGACTCAAAAGCATAATGAATTAAATCTCCAGTCAGCATTACGCTTGGCCCAGAAATTTCCAATTTTTCATGTACTTCCCCTATCCATAATGAGCCTTCTTTGGGGAAAATTCTGATTTTTATATCGGGATACCACCCTCCGTACCGAACCCATTTTCCGCAAAACAAGTTCCGTCTCTTTACACGATAGGCATTTTGTAAAGTAGGTTTTATTCTGGCAATAGAATCCTGTAAAGCAGCGCTTAAACATTCATCGGCATCTATAGATAAAATATAGCTTCCTTCTGCCAAAGAGTTTGCATAGTTCTTAGCAGCCGAAAAACCCTCCCACCCTCTTTGAATAAGTTTTACGCCCATTTCTTTGCAGATTTCAGGCGTTCTATCTGTACTGAAAGCGTCTAATACAATAATCTCATCGGCAACCCCCCTAAGACTATTGATACATCGGGCAATGTGGCGTGCTTCATTAAAAGTAATAATTATTGCAGAGAGTTTCATGCCTTTGAATCGTTAAAGGCAGGATTTTCGGATAATATCGCTTTTCGTATCCGGCTTCCTCCTTCTATGATTTCATTTTCTGTTGTAAACCGCCCCAGACTAATCCGAAAAGAGGCATAGGCTTCGCTATCGTTTAAGCCTATTGCGGTCAGTACATGCGAAGGAGTATTCAACGCAGAGGTACAAGCAGAACCGGAGGAAAGGCATAGGTGCGGAGTTCGCATTAGAAGATATTCACTTTTTATACCCGGAAAACACAAATTTGAGACATTAGGAAGCCGATTAGTGGTAGAGCCATTTACCTTTCCTTGGGTTCCTTCAAGGATAAAACTTTCCAATAAATCGCGCAATTGTTTCAGCTTTATGGCTTCTGTATAAAAGGATTCTACACAAATCTCGGCAGCTTTTGCCATACCCATAATTCCCGGCACATTGAGAGAACCGCTCCTCAACCCGTTTTCGTGTCCACCCCCATGAATTTGGGGTATAAGCCTGATACGTGGATTTCTACGCCTAAGATATAAAGCCCCCACCCCCTTGGGTCCATAAATTTTATGGGCAGAAAGCGGCATAATGTCTACCCCTAACGTATCTACCTTTACCGGAACTTTCCCAAATGCCTGCACACAATCACTCATCATCCATGCGCCATAATGGTGAGTGATATCTGCAATTTCCTTTATTGGTTGTATCACTCCTATCTCATTGTTTGCCAGCATTACACACACTAAAAAGGTTTCGGGTCTAAATGCGTTTTTTAGTGCTTCTATATCAATAAGCCCTTCACTATCCACCGAAAGGTAGGTTACTTCAATTCCTCTACTTTCTAAATAGAGACAAGTATCAAGCACTGCCTTATGTTCAGTCTGAACTGTAATAATATGGTTTCTTTGGGGGGCAAAGATTTCAGCTGCTCCTTTTAGCCCAAGATTGATGGCTTCCGTAGCTCCAGAGGTAAAAATCACTTCCGAAGGAGACGCTCCTATGCAATCCGCTAATAATGAACGTGCATTTTTTATGGCTTCG
Organism: Bacteroidota bacterium; assembly: GCA_963169475.1. GTDB lineage: Bacteria > Bacteroidota > Bacteroidia > J057 > J057 > JAAFHL01. The sequence continues at coordinate 3,328 of CAUJFT010000320.1, forward strand.
GCAGCGTCCCAGCCTTTTATATGGGTATTGCTCGAGGGGTTCCCGAAGTGAGTAGTAAAAAACGGGAGCATTGCTGCCAAAACCCGTTCATCTACCGGAGTTGTGGCATTATAATCCCAATAAATATTCATATAACGATTGATTATGATATTACTTTTAAACTTTTTTCTTACCTAAACTATCAATGGATTTACAAAAATAATATATAAATTATTGATATTCAATAAAATAAATCTATATAAATTCTATAAACCTATTTCAAGATACGGCAAATTTATCATTTCATTCCGGATTTTCCCATAATAAAGAAAATATCAGTAGCAGGTCGCATATTTTCAGGCATGTGTTTGTTTTTTCCTGCCGGAACTATCAGTATCCATTTCTCTCCCTTGCCTAACTCTGCGATTTTATAGGTATTATACATCAAAATCTGTGGTCTTACCTCATCTCTACCCTCTAATGTGGCAATCGCTTTCGGCCAGTTTTGTTCTACCCCATATTTTTCAATTTTTCGAATATCGGGGTCGGTAAGCCC
>CAUJFT010000321.1 GCA_963169475.1 Bacteroidota bacterium
TTTATGGGAAGTCTTGACCGATTTACTTCTATATGGGTTTTAAAGATTCTGCTTGTTGTTTTTCATAGATTCTGGCGTAGTAACCTCCTTTTGTAATCAAACTTTCGTGAGTCCCCGATTCTGTAAGTTTTCCTTCCTCTATGGAGAGAATAAGGTCAGAGTTTTGGATACAAGATAAACGGTGAGAAACTTGAATCACTACTGTATCGGGATTTTCTTTTCTGTATTGTTGAATATTTTTCAGAAGTTTTTCTTCTGTCTCTGTGTCTATTGCCGAAAGCACATCATCTAATATCAAAATCTTGGGCTTGCGAATGTGCGCCCGAGCAATGGATATTCTTTGCTTTTGTCCACCGGAAAGCATTACGCCTCTTTCTCCGATTACGGTTTTATACCCATCGGGGAAGGCAAGGATATTGTCTGCAACGACCGCAAATACTGCTGCCTCCTCTACCTCGGTATTCGTTGCGTTTGGATTCCCGAAAGCAATATTACCCCAAATTGTATCAGAAAATAAGAAAACATCTTGGGGTGCGTAGCCAATGACGCTTCTTAAAGCCTCTTTGCGGTATGTTTCTATTCCTTTCTTATCAATAAGAATTTGTCCGGAGCTAATATCAAACATTCGCATCATTAGCTGACAAATCGTAGATTTCCCCGAACCAGCAGGACCAATTATTCCGACTTTCTGACCGGGTTTCAATGAGAAACTCAGATTATCAATTGCACGAATGCCCGTATCCGGATAAGTGAAGCTCACCGAGTGCCACACTAAGGACGGCTGTACTATCTCTTCGCTTTCGGTAGGAAATGATACATCGGGGCTTTCATTTAGCATTTCATTAATACGTTTTTGGCTTGCCGCTGCTTGTTGGATTAGCGTAGTAACCCAGCCTATAGAAATAATGGGCCAAGAGAGAAGTCCAATATATAAAATAAATTCGGCTATATTTCCGATAGTAATTACCCCCTCAATCACTTGCTCGCTTCCCACCCAGATTAATAGAATGCTACTAAGCCCCATAAGAAGCGTAACCGCAGGATAAAAAACCGCATCTACTTTGGCAGAATATAAAGTTTTTTCACGATAAATCTCGGTTTCTACCTCAAATCTTTTGCGGATTTGGGCTTCTTTCCCATAGGCTTTTACGACCCTAATTCCGGAATAAACCTCTTGGGTGAAGGTGTTGAGCTTGGCAATTTGCTCCTGAACGGCACGACTTCGTTTTTCTATGATTGTCTCCACCCAATAGACCATAAAACTTAACACCGGCAGCGGAAGTAAAGATAATAGGGATAATTTGGGGTTAATAGAAAACATTGCCGTAATTACCAATACAAAGCGCACAAAGGTATTCAATGTGTACATTAAAGCGGGTCCAAGGTACATTCTGACTTTATTTACATCTTCTGTAATGCGCGACATAATGTCTCCTGTTCGATTCTTTCTATAAAAACGGGTGGTAAGTTGCTGATAATGATTAAAAATATCGTTTCTCAAATCGTATTCAATCAGGCGAGACATATAGATAATTGTCTGACGGGTAAAAAACAGAAATACACCGCTTAATATCGCAATCCCAACCATCAGCCCTCCAAAGAAAAGAAGGGAGCGATTAATCATATTCATAAGACTACTTTGTATTTCAAACCCCGAAGTCAATTGGCGAATACTTAGCAATTCTTCTATCATATCGAGTGCCGTCCGAATAATTTGGGCAGGGTAAATGGTAAACAGATTAGAGGCAATCACCGTAATAATTCCCCAGATAAGATAAAATTTATATTTCCAAAAATATTTATTGAGCGAAGCGAGCGATTTCATTGGAGTGATTTCTGTCTAAACACAGTTCTGCCAAAAAAAGTTGATATTTATTTAGGAAGAAAACTGGATAAAAGCAAGATAATTTTACGCTATCCCACATGTTTTTTGTAGGAGAGCGCAGACCCGAGCTGCATAGCGTATGATATTACTCAATACACTAAAATATTCATTATCTTATCAAAGCCCCAAGTGGTGATATTGCTTTGCCCCTCACAAAGGATAGAGGTGCCGTTTCGCTTCGCTCAATATGACGGATTGGGATTGACTTTCCTCTTTTCGGATAAAATTCTTAATGCGTTTGCGCTATGCCAAAAACTCCGGGTTCTACCGTTATTCATAACCTTCCTCCGAGTCACAGTGATACAATGTTTTTTCTTTCTTGATAGTAGCGGGGTCAGTTTTTATTTCATTAGACTCTATCATCTTAGATAGAACTCTATTTTTTTCATTTTGTATGGCTTGTTGCATTGCTTTATCTTTTTCTGCATCAAAATAACATTTCCCGTCAATATAAGTATAAAGTACTTTGGCATAAATAGAAAGGGGGTTATCAGACCATAAGACAAGGTCAGCATCTTTCCCTTTTTCAATACTTCCTACAAATTTATCAATATGAAGGGCTTTAGCAGGATTTAGGGTAACCATTTTCCATGCCTCTTCTTCTGTCATTCCTCCATATTTTACGCTCTTTCCAGCTTCTTGGTTGAGTCGTCTTCCCATTTCAGCATCATCAGAGTTGATACAAACCGTAATTCCCTGTTGAGACAATAGGGCGGCATTGTAAGGAATAGCATCCATTACTTCGTATTTATATGCCCACCAATCCGAGAAAGTAGAGGCAAAAGCACCGTGCGCTTTCAACTTATCTGCTATTTTGTAACCTTCTAAAATATGGGTAAAAGTGTTTATTCTAAATCTCATTTTTTCAGCCAAACGCATCAACATAATCACCTCCGACTGAACGTAAGAATGACAAGTAATATGCCTTTTTCCGTCCAAAATTTCTAATAAGGCTTCCATTTGTAGATTCCTTGCAGGAGGAGCAAGCTGTTTTGATTTACCCTCTTTCTGCCATGCTTCTTGACGATTTCGGTAATCAATCGCAGAAAGAAAAGCGTCTTGCATTAATTGCTCTACGCCCATACGCGTTTGGGGGTATCGGTTAGTATAATTACTTCCCCAATTAGATTGTTTTACGTTTTCTCCTAATGCAAACTTAATAAAAGAAGGAGCTTCCGCAAACTTCATTTCCTCCGGCAACCCGCCCCACCGAAGTTTGATAATTTGGGATTGCCCCCCAATTGGGTTGGCAGAGCCGTGCAGAAGCTGGGCGCAAGTTACGCCCCCGCCA
>CAUJFT010000322.1 GCA_963169475.1 Bacteroidota bacterium
CTGCTTGTGATGCCTTGATTCATTTAGCGTGGGAGGGATTGCCTAACTATCAATCACTTTCGCATTTTGAAAAAAATCTTATGCCGCAGTATTTTTTTCTGAAAAGCGTAGTAGAATCTGGGCTTCAGAATATTACTGTAACAGGCACTTGCCTCGAATACGGCATGAAAAACGGGGCATTGGAAACAACCCTTATCCCTGACCCGCAGAACCCTTATGCGATTGCAAAAGATACGCTTAGGAAATGTTTATATCAACTTCAAAGACAAATAAAGTTTAATCTAAAATGGTTACGGCTTTTTTATATGTACGGAGAAGGTCAATCCGATAGGTCTATTCTTTCTCAATTAGAAAAGGCACTTCAAAATGGAGAAAAGGTATTTAATATGTCAGGAGGAGAGCAACTTAGAGATTATCTTCCGGTTAGAGTGGTTGCACGAATGATTGTAGAAAAAGCCCTTAATACCGAAGCAAACGGCGTTTTTAATGTTTGTAGTGGAGTGCCTATAGCGATTCGTACCTTAGTAGAAAATTATTTGGAGCAAAATAATAAAACAATTAAACTTAATCTGGGTTATTACCCCTATCCGGATTATGAGCCTATGGCTTTTTGGGGAAAAAAATAAAAAATGAATCATAACGACAACTTTTCTAATTGTCAAGAGGGCTGCATTTCTGTTTTTAAGCAGAAAAATGTTCCTGTTTTTCAGAATAAGGTCTATCCTACCGAAGGCGAAGCGCGTAGTGCAGAAGTAGCAGCAGTAGAATTGGTGCAGTCTCTGCGGTCAGGCTTTGTTTTCAATAAGGCATTTAATCCTGATAGGATGAATTATGATATTCACTATCAAAACGAGCAAAGTAATTCCGAATTTTTCCAAGCTCACCTTGTTTCGGTTTTGACTTTATTGAAATCATTGGGCATAGAAAATAAAAAAGTATTAGAAATAGGATGTGGAAAAGGAGTGTTTTTTGAAATCATGCTCAAAAATGGAATAGACTGTGTAGGATTTGACCCCACTTACGAAGGGAATAATCCCAAAATTGTAAAGGAGTATTTTACGGAAGCCTATAGCGGACTTAATGCAGAGGTGATAATTATGCGTCATACTCTGGAGCATATCCCGAACCCGTTTAGTTTTATCCATACTATTGCGAAGGCAAACGGCTATAAAGGACATCTTTTTGTGGAAGTCCCTACGTTTGATTGGATTATAGAAAAAAAAGCTTTTTGGGATATATTTTATGAGCATTGCAATTATTTTACCCAAAAAAGTTTGGGGGCAATGTTTGAGGAAGCCATACTTGGTGACTTTTTCGGCGGGCAATATATTTATCTCTGGGCAGACCTCTCAAAACTCCGACCCGAAATCCCCCAAATAGAAATCCTTAGTGCTGAACAATTAAATTTTGATACTCAAATAGAAGCATATCGTAAATTGTTGCAAGAAAAAGAACCCATCGCAATATGGGGTGCTGGAGCGAAAGGCTCTACTTTTTTGAATCTTATGGACCCGGAAAGAAAACGGATTCAGTATGTAATAGACATTAATCCCTTAAAGCAAAATAAATTTATCGCACGCACCGCACATCCGATTTATTCCCCCGAAATCCTAAAAACCAACCCTGTAGAAAATATTATTATTATGAATGAGAACTATTGGGAAGAAATAAAAACACTTGCCGGAGGGGTAAATCTGTATAAATTGTAAAAAAAAACGAATCAATTACAAAACGATATGAACGAAATAGAAAAATTCAAGAGGGAACGCAAAGAAAGAATCGAAAAACAAGCGCGAAATTCTCCACTAAAAAACGCAAATACCGCTTTTATGAAGGAAAGCATTCTGTCCGGATATTCATATAACTTTGAATGGCTTGGCAGACCCATTATTCAATATCCCCAAGATATAGTGGCCTTTCAGGAGCTGGTATGGGAGGTAAAGCCGGATTTGATTATAGAAACAGGAATCGCTCACGGTGGCTCTCTTATCTTGAGTGCTTCGCTACTTGCCCTGCTGGATTATTGCGATGCCGCAAAGCAGAACACTACCCTGAATCCTACTCTTACAAAGAGAAAAGTGTTAGGAATAGATATTGATATTAGAGAACATAATAAAAAGGAGATTCTTTGTCACCCGCTCGCTCATAAAATAGAAATGATAGAAGGATCTTCGGTTTCTCCGGAAGTAATCCAGAAAGTTCACGATTTTGCAGCTTCTTATCAGAAAATTATGATTTGCTTAGATTCTAATCATACACATGACCACGTGCTGGAAGAACTTAGGGCTTATGCTTCTCTTACTTCTAAGGATAGCTATTGTATTGTTTTTGATTCCGTTGTAGAAGACCTGCCTCAAGGGTGTGTGATAGATAGACCGTGGGGTAAAGGAAATAACCCTAAAACGGCAGTATGGGAGTTTCTCAAAGAAAATGACAAATTTGTCATTGATAAAGAGATAGATAATAAATTACTAATTTCGGTGGCTCCAGATGGATATCTCCAAAGGATAAAATGATATAATATGGGTATTCCGGCGGTTACTATCGGTATTCCGGTTTATAATGAAGAAAAATATATTGCCCAAACACTTCTCTCGGCAGTAGGGCAAACGTATCAAGATATTCGTATTCTGGTTTCTGATAATGCCTCAACGGACAGCACCTTTGAAATTATACAAGATATTGCAAATCAATATAGTAATATCAAAGCCATAAGGCAACCTCATAATATTGGAGCTACTGCTAACTTTGAGTATGTAATGCAATTGGCTGATACAGAATACTTTTGCTGGCTTGGAGGGCATGATATTTTGGAAAAAGAGTATATCCAAAAGACATTAAATATCTATGAATCCACAGAAAGCCTCGCGCTTGTATACCCAGAAAGCCAGACAATCAATGAAGAAGGAAGCCTTTTGCCTCACTATCTTAACAGTAGAATAGATACAAGCGCGCTTAACATGGTCATAGGACCGATAAAACTCCTCAAAAATCTGGGTGCTTGTACCGCAATACACGGGCTTTTTCGGACAAAGCAAATTCAGCAATATAAAATTAAGGAAATTGTGGGTGCAGATGGAGCCGTACTTTATTTTATTTCACTTATGGGAAAAATAAAGTCTGTAGAAGAAATTTTGTATTTTAGAAGAGAGGTGCGAAAAGAGAATCCCGTGCAAATTATGAAAAGATATAATGAATACGGGTTGAAAAATCGTTCTGTTTCTAACCCCTATAAGGAAATGATAGCCGAACATATAGACATAACCCTTCATGCCCCTATTTCATCTATGAGAAAAGCATTTCTGTTCCTCATAGGAATCCCTTTGCTTATAGCAAGAATATATTATTACAATTATGTAAAAAAATGAGGGAGAAAGCTACGAAGGCATTAAGTAGCTCATTATGCCCCATTCATCTGTTCAGATTTAGTACCCGCCGTCCCCTTTTCCTATGTCTATTTTGTCATGTTCAGAATAAAACGTAGCCTTACCTTTATAGAAAAGATAAAGCCACATAGAACGGGATAATCTAAGACTATAAGGAAAAATCAAGATAAGCAGACCGGTTGTGATAAAGGCACTCTTCACAAGATAATCAATATCAAATTCCCAAATTAGCCACCATATAAAAAATGTAATCATTCCTCCAATTCCTACATTTAAGGCATAACTAATATACATTGCCCCATAATAAAACCCCGGCTCCAAAAAAAAGGGCTGTTTACATTTGTGGCATTGTTGAGGCATATTAATGATATGCTTGGGATTATAAGCTGCTCCGTCGAATAAATTCCCCTCACGACATCTGGGGCATTTTAGGAGCAAGATATCTCTCAATGTTTTTAACATTTTATAAATTTGAATGAATGATTTTTTCTAACTGAGAAGCGGAAGCTACTCCGGATTGTCTCCAAAGCATTTTTCCACCCTTAAAAAGCATAAGTGTAGGCACGGATTGAACTTGATATTCCATTGCTACTTGTTGATTCCTGTCCACATCAATTTTGATAATTCTGACATTTTCCCCTATATTACTCTTCAATTCTTGTAAGATAGGTGTCATG
>CAUJFT010000323.1 GCA_963169475.1 Bacteroidota bacterium
GAAATGGAAAATTCTGTTTGCCTCCGGACCGGTTACCAAAGAACAAGCCAATGATTTGGGTATTACATATTCCGGTTTAGCAGCGTAATAAGCATTGAGTGCGCTATCGTTATTGGCAAAATATAATTTTACTTCTGTTATCAGCCGCTGAACATCTTGGATTGCATCTTTTGCCATGAATTTCCCCGAAACCTCTGCATTTCCGACAGAGCTTTTCAGGGAAAGCGAAAGTGAGTCGGAGTGATAGCGTTTCAGATTAAAGGCAAAGTCAGAGACTTTAAGTGTTTTTACGGTGTCGGGCTTGGTAAAGACTAAAATAGAGTTCGTCAGCATTGCATTTCCCGCTATTCTGTCGATTTCTTTTCCGGTGAGGCTTAGGTCCACTTTGCCACTATATACAAGGTCTATATCCAATAATTTATATTTTTTAAAATCGAGTTTACGAATATTTCCTTTGACCCTATAAGAGGGATTATCCATATCGGCAAGGTCTATGTCAATATCAGTATCTACCCGTCCGATTCCATCATCAATCCATGTGTAGCCCTTAATTCTCTTGTTGCTAATCACGATGTCTGCAAAAACGGAATCCATGGGTAATCCCATAATAGAGGAAGCGGCAATTCGCGCTTTACTCTCTAATTTTAGCCCAGCCCAATCTGTACCACTCCCTTTTACCTTACCATCAAAGTTAAGGTTCTTAGAAAGGCTAAAATTATTGATGATTTTGATAGCATCAAAGTTTAGGTTGTAGGTAGTAATTAGCCCTTCGTAGGTGAGTTCCTTTACTTTTGCTAAGGGTGGGATTTGAAGGTGAATATCTGAAACTACCCTACCCAAAGGAGAATGAATCTCCGTATTTACGAAAAAGTAGTAATGATGTCCCTGAAATGTCCCGTGAAAATCCGATTTTGGGATATTGTCTAAAAATGGAGGTAAAGAGATTTTGGGGAGCAATTCCCTTACGGCTTTACCCGAAACGGTGCCTTCCGATACCGCAATATCCAAATTCATTGCTTTGGGGTCGTCCCAGTGTTCAATAGTAGCACTTCCGTTTACTTTAATATCTCCCCCATGCGAGGCGATAAGGTTATAAGCCTTCAATCCTTTGAGGTTACCCCTCACTTCTCCTTGTGCCAAAACTACTCCTCTAGGAGGAATAGGTGGAATAAAATAATCTAATATTTCAAACTCAAATGAGGAGGGATTTAAATATACATAGTATTGAGGGGTCTCTCCTCTAACTATCATTTGTAGGGTTTGACTGGGTAATTCTGCGTACGCGCTTAGCTTGGTCTTCCCCGATTTTAGTGTCAAGTCGCTAACGCTGAAACGCCCTTCCGTGATACACTCTCCTTGTTCATTCAAGGTAGGTTCTGCATCATTGATAACCGTTGCACGAAATTCCTCTAAGGTGAATCCGGAATATTCTTCGTTCAGTCTGAGGTCTTTAATGGTAGCTTTCATGCTTTTGTCCTCAAACATCTCAAATCCTGCAAGAAAGTTTAGGTTCTTTACGCTTATATTGTGATAATTTATTCTTCCGGGTAAAAATACAGACACCTTATCCGATAAAGAATCACGATAGGAAACTTCTCCGTCTTCTATCATAATATCATTCAGGGTAAAATTTAGCCTCAATGGGCGAGACTTTGGAGAAGGGGTATTCGGTTTTAGTATATCTTCCAATACTTCTATAAGGTTAAGTTTTCCATTCTTACAAGCGCGGTACAATTGTACCTCTGGCTTAACCAACTCTACCCGACCTATACTAAGCTCCTGAAGAGAGTCGCGCTTTTCTATAAAATTTCGGATAGTGAAATCAATAAGTTCTATCTCGATGCTTTCTGCCTTTATTACCGGAATGTTTTGTTTGTCATAAAGCACAACCTCTCTCAAAATAGCCCAATTCGGTAAGCCAAAATCTACCCCTTCAATTGTAAGTTCAAGCCCCAGATTTTGGGCGATAATTCCTTTGGTGTACTCAATCAGTCGTGTCTGGACGGGAGGCAATGTAAGACTAAGCCCGATTCCGATGAGCATTAGAATCAGGAAAAGCATCAGCCCGGATACCCAAAAAAATATTTTTCTGACGGTTTTTATTGTGCCTTTATTGAATTAAATATAGATAAAGTATATATTGATGCTACTTAGTTTAATTTTTGCAAAGATAGGGGAAAATATTAAGTTTACGCTATAAAACAATAGAATCTATCAATGAAAATCTCCAAAGGGAGAATACAGAACTGAACCATCAAGCAGATTAGTATCGGAATCGAAAGTGAGTAAATTGAAGTATATGGCAACTACAATGAAGGCTGATAAACATGAGTGAGTAAAAAAAACGAACACAATATTTTTAGGCGAATATTTGATAATCAATAATTTTATTCGATTAGTTTCTTACTGATAGGTGCTTATACTCTTTATAGTGGTTTTGTCCTTAATCAAGGAGTTACTATGTTAAAAACTCCCCTTTACGGCTGTACTCAAAGTGCTGTAATGAATCGTTGTGCTACGGAGATTTTATGATAAATCTGTTGATTGATTAGTATTAATGTCCAATATAAAATCCAAGTTTGTTCTTTCTTGCTTTAAGAGAAGGACAAAACAAAATATCCAATTTTTAGGTTTTCTCCGAAATATATACCAAATGTTTTGGAAGTTTTTTTTTCTGGGATACTTCTCTTTATTCTCTATGCTATTGGTTGGGCAGGAAATGAATACATCTGCAAACCTTCCGGAGATACTCAAATATCAGTTAAAGGAAAGTTCTTTCCCATCTTTCCAATACCAAAAAATCATTTATGATTTAACCCAACGTCCTGTTAAGCCTGAAAGCCACTCCTTTATAGCCGATACGCTGAATAAACAAATTCTTACCGAAACGGATTATGCTCTTACATACTATGCAGCAAGCCCAAAACTTTCGGATTATTTTACCAAAAGTATAAGTCAAGACACCCTAATCTATACAATAAAACAAGAATTTGAAGCGAAATGTCCACTCAAAACTCAAAAAATTCTTAAAAACAGAGCTAATAGGATTGTTTATTGGGAAAGCGAACACAATACCAGTAGCTTCCTATATCACAAAGAAATCTGTATTCGCTTGTATTTCGATGAACAAGGTAAATACTCTCATCATTTTCTCAAAGCCTATGTAGAATTGAAGGTTATCCAACAAATATTTCACACGCTCATCATTGGAGAAAGAAAGTAGAATGCTTTATTTCTCTGATAAAACATATTAATACCTACTCTACCCGACATATTTTCTCAACAATATAATAATCAATGATTTACGTTTTTATCAGGTAGAGTAATTAATACCAACCTCTCTACACTTTTGTATCTGGATTTGCAGGCTTAACAAAATAGATTGAGGTTTTATCACAACCCATTTACAAGGAGCATATACATAGAAGCAAAGGGGACAAGCCCTTGCTTCTATGTCATTCAAAACGAATTATCTATCGCTTTACTACGAACTTCTGTACTTTTTGAACCGGAAAGTCAGCAGATTCCGTAATGAGCAAGTACATTCCTTCTGCGAGGTTCTCTATTGGAATACTTATCAAGACTTCGCTTTCGATAAAGCTTTCTAATTGAGAAAATACCGTCATTCCGTTAAGATTTACAATTCTGATTTTTAGGTCTTTTATGTCCTCTGTGCTTTCGGGCTTCACTTGTAAAATATCGGAAGCCGGATTAGGGAAAAGAGTCATTTCAAGTACTTGTGGCATCGAAGCGGCTATCTCTGTAGTCCCATGCCCTCCCTGAAGTGTAGGGGTTACTGTTGCTGTAACCTTATAATCTTGTGTACTACTAAATACCCCCGCTGCCGAATAAACCCTAAAATAATAAGTGCCGGCCGGCTTATTGGTGAGGGTTATGGTTTCAGAAGTAGAACCGCCATTATAAGAGCCGGAGAGATATACACTTGTAAAGGCTTCAAGGTTATAGTCAGCAGGTAGTTGGGTGAGGGTAAAGGTAATGCTTGCCGTCGAGGTTAGCGTTACCTTAAACCAATCTACATCTGAAGCCGTAGCGCATATTTTTCCGTACTTTGAAGTACCTGCGCTAATAGCAGTAGCAGTAGTTGAACTATTATTGCTTTCCCAAGCATCATAGCAAGAAGCCAAAGTCGTAAAAGTTCCTACCGCGGTATATCCTGAATATATCCCCGTAGAACATTGTGTTCTTACTCTGTATTGATATTGTGTAGATGCCAAAAGTCCAGTAAGTTGCCTTGTGGTAGCAGTAGTATTTATTACAGTCCAATTGGTTGCAGCAGTGGTTTTATATTCCAGAGAATAGCCCGTTGCGCCCGATACGGTTGCCCAGTTTATCGTGGCTACACTTGTAGAAACATTAGCAGTACTTGTCGAAGCCGGAGTGCTGCATGACAAGGTGTTAAATGATTGTGTTGCCGAAACGGTAGAGCTATTAGAAGAACAATTTGTAGAAATTCTCCAATTATAGGCGGTGCCAGCAGTCAATCCCGTCAGCGAATAGGTTGTTCCGCTTACAGTTGCCGAACTCCATACGGTAGCCACAGCTGTTTTCCATTGGATAGCATAATTGACAGCACCAGATACCCCTCCCCAATTGAGGGAAGCGGCAGTGTATGAAATGGAAGAAGAAGATAGACTACCGGGTGTATTGCAAGGCGGAGCCATAGTAGTAAATGATTGGATAACAGAACTACTGGGGGAAGATGTACCCATACAATTTGTTTTTATTTTCCACTGATATTGAGTAGAAGAGGCGAGGCCAGAAACGGTATAGGAGTTAGCAGTAGAAAGGTAAGAAGTCCAAGAGGTTCCACTTAGTGGCTTAATATCCACAGTATAAGAAATAGCTCCAGCGATTGCATTCCAATTAAGGGTAGCGACATTACTAGTAATACCGGAGCTATTGAGCGTAGTAGGAGCAGTACAAGGAGTAAGTGTTGTAAATAAAGGTCCTGCTGCGGGAGTTCCTATTCCATTGGAGCAGTTGGTTGCTACTGTCCATTGGTATTGAGTGCCGGCACTTAGCCCTATTAGTGCATAACTATTGGAGGTTGGAGTAACAGATTGCCATGCGGTTGAAGAAACGGGCTTATATTTTAATGTATAACCGATTGCTCCGGGAATTGCACTCCAAGCGAGATTTGCGGAGGAGGAGGTAATCCCTGAGACACTAAGTCCGCTTGCATCCATACAAGTAGGAGGAACTACACAAGACCAATTTCCGGTAAATCCCCATGAAACGGTTGCTCCGTCAGAAACAAATCGAAGCGTTAAGCTACCTGTAGTTCCGGTAACCGTTCCGGGACTATTCGTTCCGGTATAAGACCCGATTAGGGGGGCTGATGTGTTGGGTCCATTATAGATATACATAAAATCGTATCCATTTTCCAACCCAAAACTATTAAAGGTCAGACTTACAGCAGTAGCCCCAGCGGGTGCAAGAGTAAATGTCCAATTTTCATTATTCCCATAATTTCCTGTACCGCCAGAGTCTGTTATGTTGCCAGCACACGCGGAGGAAGATGATGCCATAGTGGTAAAGTTTGTTCCTCCAGTAAAAGAAGCGGTATTACTGCCACATATAGAAGCAACCTGCCAATTATAAACAGTATTGGAGGCTAACCCGGTAAGATGGTAATTGATACTTGTTACCGTAACTTGTGTCCAAGCCGAAGAGGCGTTTGTTTTATACCTTAGCAAGTAAGCAGAGGCTCCCGTAGCACTGCCCCAACTTAATCTTACGCTATTTGGCGTAATATTTCCAGCGGCTAACCCAGCGGGTGCGTTACAAGTATTGCTATTATTTACCAGATTATAAAACAATCCCCAATTCCAATTAATTCCGGGATCCGTATGCGTTTGATTTGGATAGTGCTGATGCCCTTTTATTTTTATTGTGGAAGATAGTACATTCACGCTACTTCCCGATGCTCCGCTATAACAAGTAGTGGGGTTAATATTTCTATCTGTGCAAATATCCCGTACTAATGCCGCCGATGAATTATACATAGCAGTAGTGTACCACCCGGTTTGAGATACGAACCCCTCATGTTCTAATCCGATTGTATATGGATTTTCTGAACCGACATGCCATGCTTTATTGGTTTCTAAGATTAGCTGCGTTACCTGCCCGTCCGAAGACCTAAGAACATAATGAGCAGAAGCGTTTGCCGCCGGATTTTTAAGCCATGAAATAGCACCAGAATAACTCCCTTGCGTAGTATGAATCGTAACGGCAGAAATCGTTACTCCATTTCTTGATGAATAATTATTGGAGGCACTCCATAAAGCGGGGGGATAATCCGCAGACATGGGTTGAGGATTATTACTCCCGTTTGGGTTATATAATTGCTTGCCGTTTGAGATTCCTTGATTAGAGATATATACATTAGGAGCAGATAGAATTTCAAAATTATTCGTATCAAACCAATTTTCCGGAGTTAGCATTACGGGCTTACGAAATAAAATAGGGGTTTCAATTCCATGAGTAAGATGATAATATACCTCATAGACATACAGCTCTTGTGCGTATAGGTTATCTGTACTATTTCCGGGTATTTCACAAAACTCCTTCAAGACAGATTCAAATTCGGAAAGGTCAGAAGTATTAAGTGTCGTACATAAATGAGAAATTCGCGCAGCTACTGCCATAATTTGTGCTTTCTCATTGTGAATAAAAGCCTCACGGCTTAAATCTACTGGAGCGTACTGCATCACTTCTGCTAACGTATTATCAAAATACCCTTCTCCGTCTGCTATTAAACCAAAAAGCCCGTAGCGGTCTGGTCCATGGTGGTGGTGGGTTCCTTCGTCAGGAATGATATTGCCCATTCGGGTTGCTCCGTAGGACATCGCTTCTAAAGTACCTTGGGGGATATTCGGATAAGTGCTATAAGCTGAACTAAAATATTCATTCAGATTTTCTTGGCTCAGCCCATGATAGAATACTCCCCAAAAACAAACAAGTAGTAAATAATTTTTTTTCATTTCGTCCCTAATTTACAATTAAAACCGTAGGGCGGCAAATGTAATAATTGTTAGGGAATAATACAAGTTTATGTTAGAGGGAGCGTAAAATTTTGATAAAATATTAGTAAATCGCTGATACAGAATTATTTCTTAGAGTGATTATTTAACGAATACCATTCTATAAAAGAATAAGTGATACAAGTCACTACAAGCATTTTGTTTGATACTTTCGAC
>CAUJFT010000324.1 GCA_963169475.1 Bacteroidota bacterium
TTTGTAACTTTTGTTTAAATACAGAAAAAGATTGAGCCTCTATTTTGGAATAAAGGCACAACCCCAACCCTATCAGTATTAAACTACGGACTACTGACATCTTGATAAATACAATTACAAGCTATATAATTTTTTAGAGAATTTATATAAAGTGTCTTTCAAGCACCAGAAGAACATAGTCTCTGGAATGCCGGCATCTGCTCCTTGTTTTGAGACCAATCTATAGTTCATTTCATCTATGCTAAATTTGGCTTTTTCTAAGAGGAAAGCTTTGTCTTCTGCGGTCATATTAATGCCAATATCCGCGAGAAGGTTTTTTACCTCTCTATCATCGAATATAATGTCAAGAAAGCCTGCGAAGTTTTTTAATACCGCCTCGCTTTTTGAAGGAATATCTTTCAGCAAAATCTCTTTACTTTTAGATAGGAGTTCGGCTTTTTCGGCATCTTCGGGCGCGAATCCGGGATAGCTCCATTCTTGGGCATTGATAGGGGTAGTGTTTTCATCAGAGACTTTGATAACCCCTCCGTTAGCAGTAGCCTCTTTCGGGTTAGGAGCTATCTGAAGCCGGAAAGAAGCAGGAATCGCTTTCTTAGTAGTCTTGCTCAGGATAATTTTTGCCAAATCTTCCATGTCTCCTTCTCCAAGAATATGGATATACTTGCTTCCATTTCCCGTAAAAATAAAATATAACGGAATATCTATATTTAGATAGTCCGTCAATTGTCCGATATGATAGATAATAGCAGCGAAGTGTATGAGCAGCACAGATTTCAGCCGGTGAGTCTGGATTACCCGTGAAAGATTAAAATCGTTATTATATTTAAACATAAAACTCACTACATCTGCCGAAGAGAAGTTAGGATTTTGGGCGCACGCATTGTAGTACTCTTTAATGGTCTGGGAAGAAAATGGGATTTCATTTTTTTGTATCTTTCCATCCATGAGCAATACAAATCCGTTGTCTTTGGGTCCACCATTAGAGTTAGGCACTTGCGAGAAACCATCTCCCCAAATATCATTGGCGGCAAAACGGAAAGAAGTACTAATTTGACGATTTTCCTTTTGTACTAAGAAGAGCAAATCGGTAGTTCCTCCACCAATGTCAATATTTACTGCATCTTGGGCGTAATATAATCCCTGTGACTGACGTAAGTAATAATACGGAGCGGCGGACTCTGTTTCGGGGAAAAGCTGAATGGGAGCATTTCCAAATATCTCTCTTAGGCTTTCGTCCCAAATATCTCTAAAGGTTCTCTTGTCTCCTCTACCCATACTAATAGGCAAAAACCAAGCTATCTTGGTCTGGTCTAATAATCCATTGTTTAAGATGACCTTGTTTTTTATTAGCCATAAGGTCTGAAGTAAAAAGGCTTTCACCCTTTCGCGGGCGGCTACACTGTCTTTATTATTTTCTAAGCCCCATTTGAGGTTAATTTCAAAAAAAGCATCTTTGAGGATTGCCTCTTCAGAGTCCACGGAGAATCCTATATTGATATTAGAAAACAGCTCCCCCTTGGAATTAGCGCGAAAAGCCACCCCTTCACAAGTGGCGGTACGTATCGGGTACACCACCGGAGCATTCTCAATTCCAATTACACTAGGCATAAACTCTCGCCGCTTAAAACTATTGGTATCGGGAAGACTCCCCCACCCGAACTCAAAACTTTTAGAAAAAGAATTATCTTCTCCTCTTTTATTTAGCATCACGACTTGTAGGTCTTCTCTCGTAATATCAAACCCTGCCACCTTTGTGTTTTGATTTTTGTAGGCAATATGAGTGTTGGAGGTGCCAAAATCAACACCAAAAACAAATTTACTTTCACCACTATTCACAGACTTTGAAAATTTTTGCCCCCAATCCGGGATAATCAATCCCTTGTAATTATCCACGCCAACCTCCATGAAGTCGAAACGATTTCCCTTGAGTCTATAATACACGGAACCTGCTCTCTGCGGCAATGATTTGGGTGTCCTGACCAATGCCGTATAAGGAAGCTCTTTTTTATGAATGATTTCTTCAAATTTAAAATATTTTATCCGAGTATCTCTCTGCTCTTTATCAATGAGCATAATCGTATAATCATTGAGTTCGGTTTTATCAGTGATTTGGTAGAAGGGAAATAAGCCTAATCCAAAACGAAGCGAAGTAACATATTTTTCCTCTTTATATTTGCCCAACTCCTTAGCGACATTATACTCTTTATGAAAGATAACAAATCTGCCGTTTCTAACGGGAATTTTTAAATCTATGATAACCTTATCCACACCTCCGGAGGTACTTTTAGCAATAGAGAGATTATTTTTCAAATCCTGAAGGGTGAAGAAATTAAAATATTCTTTCTTTATTGGCAATAAATAGTTGAATCTGCCATTAAATCCTGTAAAAAAGTATTCATCGTTCAAATCGTAAGGGGTTTCTACGAGGCTATCTTCGAGGAAGTCTCCGGCAACAAGAAATGGATAGCACAATTGAGTATTACCCGGCAATATCCGCTGATTTAGTCCTATGAGTACGCTCTCTGGAACGTCCGTTTCAGGGTTCCATGGGCTTTTTATATAAATCATACCCGGCTGACTAAATCCTTTTGCGAGTGCTAACGGAGTAGGGATAGTAGTCATTGCTCCTTTTTCGTCCTTAAAGGTTTTGTAATGAGTAACCGTAGGCTGAATTACAAAAGAGCTTTCATTTTCAATCGCATACACTACGTTTTCGGCTTTTCTCCGGAAGACAGTCAGTCCGCATATACTAAGCATTACGTTTTGGCTAATCGTAATGGGTTCGTATTCCGACTCAAAAGTTCGTGGGTCATAGTTTGTACCTTCTATGGGATTCCCGTAAGTTCGGAGATAAAGGTCTATGTATTCTCCCATTGCAAGGAATCGTGAATGGAACAAGTCGCGATTGTGATGATAGAATTTGGTAAAAAATTGCTGAAAGGCGAGGTCGCGTTGGTGCAAGGGGGTAATTGTATCATCGAAATAATTATCGGAAGTGGTTCCGGTAAGTGTCCACCCCTGCCGCTGCATTTCTCTTATCCAATTAGGGGAGGTAAAAAATCCGGTAAAGGGAGAGGTGCCTCCCACTAATTTATTTTTGTAATAGATAAA
>CAUJFT010000325.1 GCA_963169475.1 Bacteroidota bacterium
GTCTAATGTGATTTTTTTTAGGAGGGTATTGGGATAAAAATATTGATAAAGACTACGAAAAATAATTCTACTACAAATAATAAAAAAAATAGTGGTAAAATGTCCGATAATCAAAATAGAGTGAGGAATAAGACGCTGATAATCTGGGCTAATTCCATACTTATAAACATAGTTCAACACGGAAATTGACAAAAGGCTTGCGAGTAGTGCTTTGATAAATTTCTGTATATCTTCAAACTCTATCAATAGGAGAGGAGAGCGAAAGGTCTTGAAAAGCATAAAAAAAAGCGTTTGGCTCACCGTCATCGAGAAAATAACAGGATACATTTGAGGAGTCCAGGGGGTAGGGACTGTAAAGCTAAACCGTAACTGAAAGGCTATCCATCCGGCAAGTACTGCTAATATCACATCTGTAACAAAAACTACCCACCTGATTTGATTGGTTTCGTTCGACATAAAGATGAGTTATTCAAAAATACGAAGTGCAAAGCAAGGTAAATAATTTTAAAATTCAAAAAGGGTAGAATAACAGACGATTGGGAGTAAGTACTTATCGGTAAAAAAGCTAAGAGGATAAAACTGAATAAGGCTATTGATTATCAAACATTAGCATAAAAAATATTGTATTCGTTTTTTACTCGCTCGTACTTATTGAATAAAAAAGGCGGGAACTTATCATTATAATAAGTTCCCGCCTTCAAGTACCCAGGACTGGAATCGAACCAGCACGGGTTTAACCCCAATGGTGTTTGAGACCATCGCGTCTACCTATTCCGCCACCTGGGCATAGGAATGAAAATTATTTCTGATTCATACCTGTGACCCCGACAGGATTCGAACCTGTGACCTACTGCTTAGAAGGCAGTTGCTCTATCCAGCTGAGCTACGAGGTCAATACTCCTAATGTCGAGGTACCAGGATTCGAACCTGGGACCCCCTGCTCCCAAAGCAGGTGCGCTAACCGGGCTGCGCTACACCTCGAAACTTACCCACACACAAAGTAAAACTTTAAATAGCTTTAAATTGGGTTGCAAAATAACCCCCTTTTTTTTTAATTTCCAAATTATAAGGGTATTTTTTTTAAAAAAATATTAAGTAGGAGTAATCGCTAAAGGTATAAGCCTTCATTTTTTTACTATACCGACAACAAAAAGGGGCTATATAATACTGTTTTTCAGCACATTCATTACAAGGTCTTGTTGGGGTATCGTCATTCCATAAAAGACGGGGAGCGTGATTTCAGATTCAAAACAGTGGAGTGCTACGGGATAATCCGTCATTCGATAACCTGCCTGATGATAAAAGGTAAGCATCGGAAGCGGTTTGTAATGTACATTTACGGCTACTCCTGCTTCGGAGATTTTTTGTATCATCGTGTCCCGCACGCTTCTTTGGCTATTTTTTAGCCTTAAAAGATATAAATGGTAAGAAGATTTTTTGTTTTCTGTCTCATAGATTGGGGGGATAAAACCATGCACTTGTTCAAAAAATGAAGAATAGTCCTCAAAGATTTTTTTTCTTTCGGTCAATACTTTATCATAATCATGGATTCCGGCAAGCCCAATCACCGCAAGGATGTCCGGCATATTACATTTATATCCGGCTTCGGTTACGTCGTAT
Source organism: Bacteroidota bacterium (assembly GCA_963169475.1). Lineage (GTDB taxonomy): Bacteria > Bacteroidota > Bacteroidia > J057 > J057 > JAAFHL01. The sequence continues at coordinate 1,621 of CAUJFT010000325.1, forward strand.
TCCCAAGCGTTGAGTTGTAATTTTGCGAATGCGTCCTTAGATTGCCCATGTAGGGCATACATGTATAAAAACTGATATATTTCATCTGCGGAGAAGGAATGAGGCATATTTAGGGCTATCGCTCCTCCCTCTGCGGTAGTAAGGTTTTTTACTGCATGAAACGAAAAAACGGAAACATCTGTGTATTTTACTGTTGCTTTATTTTTATAGAGAGAGCCTAAGGAGTGGGCTGCATCAGCCATAAGCAAAACCCTACCTAATCTTTCTTGCCGTTCGTTATTGGGCGAAAAGCGGGGAGCTGCATTCTCCAAGATTGCTAAAATCTCCTCATAGTCACAAGGCATTCCTCCCAAATCTACCGTAATTACTGCCTTCGTTCGGGGGCTGATAAGCCTTTCTATTTCCGCGGGAGAAATCGTAAAATCCTCTGACTTTATATCCGCCATAATAGGTACAGCACCACAATGTACGACCACATTAGCCGTAGCACAATACGTATATGCTGGTATAATCACTTCGTCTCCGGGTCCTACTCCCCACCACCGTAACATTAACTCCATGCCGGCAGTAGCAGAGTTTACGCACAAAACCCTATTGGCTTGTGTCATTGCTTCTAATGCTTTTTCTAGTTCTTTGGTTTTTTGCCCCGTGGTTATCCACCCGGAATCTAATACTCCTTTTAGGGATTCAAGTATTCCCTCATGAAGATAGGGGGGAGAAAAAGGGACTTTCTCTTTTTTTATTTGTTTCATTAAACGGTGGTTTTTGGTAGAGAGCGTTTGTAAATAAGGATTAAGTTTTTTAATTATGAATGATTAAGCCTCAGCCAATGAAGGATATGTATATAACGAAAAGGGATACCTCTCCTTTTGATGTGCTTAAATCAACCAAAAGTTAGTATTTTTTGTTCGGGGGGTGAGCGGCATAGTTAAAAGAAAATTTCAGGGAATTTGATTAGAAAAGGGACGAATAAGTTATATTTTTCTATTTTTGCGCGCTCATTTTTGTGGTAATATATTTATCAAACGATTTACTAAACATATTGGCATTGCGGTTATCCTGAACCTTTTGGTAAAGCCGGTTTCTTTATTATTAGAAAACAAGGTTCAAGATGAGGTAGGAGACGCTGCTTGGGGAATGTACGCCGCCTCTGCGGCTTTGTGCTTTCTTTTGGGGATTCTTGCAGACTTGGGCATTACCGCTTATTCTACCCAGCAGTATGCGAATCAGCCCGAAACCTTCCGTAACCGGTTTTCTTACTTTTGGGGGATAAAACTCACCCTTTCGATATTATTTCCGTTGCTGATAGTGGGTGTGGGTTTTCTGAAAAACGGTATACAACCGGCACATAGGATTCCGCTAACCTTTCTTTTTGCTATCTCTTTACTGACCTCTTTCACTCAAATCGGTGAGTTTTTACGGTCTTACATTCGGGGGCTTCAGGACTTCCGAACAGACAGCTACCTTTCCGTGCTGGAAAAAGTGCTATATGTAATAGGGGTGGGATTATTGCTTTGGGTAGGGGTAGATATTTATGCTTTCGCCGGAATGAGAATCGGGGTTTGGATACTTAGTTGTGTGATTATTTTTTATTTTTTAAGTAGGCTTATCGGAGTAAAATTTCCGGAATACAGGGTTAAGGAGTGGGGAATAACGCTGAAATACAGCATTCCTTTTAGCCTACTCTTAGTACTCGCTTCTGTGAATGATAAGATAGACCAAGTACTCCTTCAATCTATTGCTGGAGACAAAGTAGCCGGTATGTATGCAGGAGCTTATCGTTGGATAGATGCAGTTTTTATGTTTTTGTGGATAGTGATGCCTTTCTTTTTTGCGCGATTCTCTTACCTAATACATGATTACAAAGCGCAGCAGCGGCTATTTAACCTCGGACAATTGATAACGGCTATTCCGTTACTTTTTATCTCCCTTTTTGTTTTTCTTCATGGAGAAAAATTGTTTTTTTTATTTGAGAAAAGAAGCGAAGCAGACATTCTACAAATGACAAGGGTTCTTAAAATTCTATTTACAGGAGGAGCT